>DASQBH010001321.1:0-3035 GCA_035635315.1 Longimicrobium sp. | reverse complement strand
CTCCGCTGGACCTGATCCTCTCATCGAGCAGCAAGCTCCGGCTGCTGCGCGCGCTGCACGGCACGCGCTCGCCCATGTCGGGGCGCGAAACCGCGTCAGCGGCGGGGGTGGCGGTGCAGCCCGCGCAGCGTGC
The DNA here is from genome assembly GCA_035635315.1 of Longimicrobium sp. Classification (GTDB taxonomy): domain Bacteria; phylum Gemmatimonadota; class Gemmatimonadetes; order Longimicrobiales; family Longimicrobiaceae; genus Longimicrobium. Next base: position 2,902 of record DASQBH010001321.1, on the reverse strand, counting down.
CCTCGCCGACCTCGTGACCCTCGGCGTGGTGCACCGCGACGAGACCCGCAGCCAGCACCTGTATACGCTCAACCGCCAGAACGTGCTGGTGCAGGGCGCGCTGGGGCAGCTGTTCCAGGCCGAGTCGGCGCGCGTGGAGGAGGTGTTTCGCGACCTTGCCGGCGCGGTAGGCGGCAAGGCCGGCGCGGCGGTGAAGGGGCTGTACCTGTTTGGCAGCGCGGCGCGCGGCAGCGACCGGGTGGGAAGCGACTTCGACGTGGTCGCGGTGGTGTCGGCGCCGGGCGATGTGGACGCCGTGCACGAAACCCTTGCCCGATCCGCAGACCAACTTTACACTCGCTACGGGCTGCGGCTCTCCGTCCTGGTGCTCGACCTGGCGAAGCTGGGAAAGATGCACGAGGACGGCGACGCGCTCATCGCGGAGCTGCTGCGGGACAATCGGCGGATCACGGGCAAGCGACTGGAGGCGCTCCTTCATGGTCACACGCGGAAGCAGAAAGCAGGTTGACCGGGCACAGGCGGAAAAGTACCGGCGGGTGGGCGAGGCCCTGCTGAACAGCGCGCAGGCGCTGGCGGAGCTCGCCACGGACTCGGACAGCTACGGCAACGCCATCGCCGTGGTGGCCGTTCACGCATGCATCGCCTACAACGATGCGCTCTCCATCGCGTGGAAGGGCGTGAAATCGACGGACGGGGACCACACCCGCGCACCCGACACGCTGCTGTTCGCGCTGACGCACCAGGTCCCGGCGGAGCGGGTGCGTCAGCTCAAAGCCGTCGTCGCAAAGAAGGACCATGTCTCCTACCAGGGGACCTACTACCGCATCGACGAAGCCACGTGGCTGCTGGAGACGGCCGCGGGGTTCTGTGCCTGGGCGGAGGAGATGTTCGAGAAACGTCCACCGCTCTCCGCGTGATGAAACTCTGGTGACCCCGGTGGCGTAGCAGGGGCGCGCAACACACCGATCCCGGAGATCCCCCACATGCTCACTGCCGCCGCCCTGGCCGTGCTCTTCCAGGGCCAGCCCGCCACGCCCCCCGTGGCGACCCCTCAGGACACCCTTTCCGCCTACGTGGACCGCGGCGCCGCCGACCTGCTGCGCGGCGCCCGCGAGCGCCGCGCCCGCGTGGAGCGCGGCATCGACCTCTACCGCGTGACCGCACGCCAGCGCGCCCACGTGGGCGTGGAGGCGCTCACCCGCGACCGCACCCTGTACGGGGGCGAGATGGCCGCCCGCATCGAATGGCGCCGCGGCCAGACGGGCGAGGTGCGCGTGCTGGGCGGGCGCGAGGTGAGCCCCAGCACCTCCAGCGGCATCGAGCTGCCGGACAACCTGGGCGGCGACGCCGTGGACATGGCGTTCGATCCCGACGAGCTGCAGCTGAGCCTGTTCCAGTTCAACGCCGGCAGCCTGGGGGAGGACGACGACGATGATGACGACGACCGGACCGTGCGCCGGGAGGGCGATACCGTAAGCGTGGAGGTGGAGGTGGAGCCGATCGACCCGCTGTCGGCGGGGGCCGAGGCCCACTACCGCTACCGCTCGGGCGACACCACCACCGTCCGCCTTCCCGACGGCTCGCAGCTGCGGCTCATCCAGCTGGAGATCATCCCCCGCCGGCGCGAGTTCCAGCTGCTGCGCGGGTCGCTGTGGATCGACTCGCAGACGCACGGCGTCGCGCGCAGCGTGCTCACCACCGCGCGCCCGTTCGACCTGCGGCGCGACGCGGGCGAGGACCTTCCCCGCGCCGTGAACACCTTCGGCGCCATCCAGGGCAGGGTGCGCTACGTGACGGTAGAGTACGCGCTGGTGCAGGGGCGCTGGTGGCTGCCGCGGCTGATGGCGGTGGACATGGAGGCCAGCCTGGGCGTGCTGGCCGGCATCCCCTTCCGCTTCGAGCGCAGCTACAGCGACTACGAGGTGCAGGCCTCCGCCACGCCGCAGCAGGCGCCCGTCTCCGTCCTGGCCCAGCGCGACACCTCGGCGGCGCGCATCTGCCGGCGCGAGGCGGAGGCGGCGGGCGAGGTGTGCACCTGCGAGTGGAACCGCTGCCGCCGCTGGCGCGTGCAGGTTCCGTCGGACACGGCCGCGCTCCTGGCCAGCCCCGACCTGCCGCCGCCGCTGGTGGAGCAGGGCGGCCGGCTGATCACGGGCGAAGAGGTGGAGTCGCTGGCGCGCGTGCTCACCCCCTCGCTGGGACGCCTGGGCGACTTTCGCCCGGAGCTGGAGACGCGCGTGGCCGACCTGCGGCTGCTGCGCTACAACCGGGTGGAGGGGCTGTCCATCGGCGCGCGGGCGGACGTGGCGTGGGGGCCGCTGGCCATCGACGGCGAGGCGCGCATCGGCCTGGCGGACCGTGAGCCGGGGGTGGAGATCGGCATCGCCCGCGAGACCATGGCGCGGCGGCTGCGCGTGGCGGGCTACCGCCGGCTTACGCCGTTCGACCCCACGGCGCGGGTGTTCGGCTTTGGCGCGTCGCTCAACGCGCTGCTCTTCGGGCGCGACGAGGCGGACTACTTTCGCGCCACGGGCGCGGAGCTGACCAGCCGGCCCGTGACGGACGGCCGCTGGTCGTTCGCCTGGCGCGCGTTCGGCGAGCACCAGCACGCGGTAAGCCGCGAGACGCAGTTCACCCTGGCGCGCGCGTGGGAGAGCGACCCGTTCCGCGAGGTGCGCGCGGCGGACGACGCGGACCAGGCGGGGCTGGGCGTCACCCTGTCGCGCGACTTTGGCGGCGACCGCTCGCCCGCGCGGCTCACGCTGGGCACGGGGGTGGAGGGGCAGACGGGGACGTTCGGCTTTGGCCGCGGGCAGCTGTTCGCCCGGCTGGGGCTGCCGTCGCTGGGTCGGTTCGCCCTGGCGCTGGAGGGGGCCGCGGGGACCACGGCGGGCGACGTGCC
>DASQBH010001320.1:0-3724 GCA_035635315.1 Longimicrobium sp. | reverse complement strand
GGCGCAGCGGACCGAGACGCTGCACCAGGGGCTGCGCGACTATCCGTGCGAGATCTTTCAGTTCGATCGGCGGATGAAGACGGGGTGGCTCTCCGACCGCTACTTCGTGCGCACGGCCAACACCCTGCGCCACGCGGGGCGCGACCCCGTCGTGACGATGCAGGTGTTCGCCAAGCGGCGCGGCGTGCTGGCGGGTGTGTACGAGGCGCTGCGCCTGCTGCAGACGCAGCTGGCACCCGGCTTCGACTTCGCGGAGCTGCAGGTGGATACGCTGCTGGAGGGCGACGACATCAACACCGGCGGCGAGGACGACTGGGAGCCGGTGATGCACGTCACCGGGCGGTACGGCGGTTTCGCGCACCTGGAGACGCCACTGCTGGGGGTGCTGGCGCGGCGCAGCCTGGTGGCGTCCAACACGCGCACGGTGGTGGATGCGGCGCGGGGCAAGCCCATCATCTTCATGGCGCCACGCCACGACGACTGGCGGGTGCAGACGCCTGACGGCTACGCGGCGCAGGTGGGCGGCGCGGCCAGCGTCAGCAGCGACGCGGCCGGTGCGTGGTGGGGGCAGCGGGGCGTGGGCACCATGCCGCACGCCATGATCGCCGCCTTTGCGGGCGACACCGTCCAGGCCACGCTGGCCTTTGCGCGCTACCTGCGCGACGAGGAGCCCGACGTGCAGGTGATGAGCCTGGTGGATTACGACAACAACGCCGTGGAGACGTCGCTGGCCGTCGCGCGGGCCATGCGCGCCGAGTTTGGCGACGGCGTGCTGACCGGTGTGCGCGTGGACACCAGCGAGCGGCTGATCGACGACTCGCTGATCGGCGACCCGGAGGTCTGGGGGCGGGCCAAGCTCACGGGCGTCAACGCCTATCTCGTCCGGAAGATGCGGGCGGCGCTGGACGCGGAAGGCTTCGGCTACGTGGGCATCGTCGTCAGCGGCGGGTTCACGCCGGACAAGATCCGCCACTTCGAAAAGGAAGGCGTCCCCACCGCGGCGTACGGCGTGGGCAGCAGCCTGCTGGGCCACAGCAAGGGCGACCACGGCCTGCTCACCGACTTCGACTTTACCGCCGACCTGGTGTGGGTCGACGGCAAGGCGGAGGGGAAGGTCGGTCGTACGATGCGCGACAACCCGCGGTTCGTGCGGCTGGACTGGGGGCGGGCGGACGGGTAGGGGAGTGCGAAAGTGCGAAAGTGCGAAAGTGCGAAAGTGCGTGAGTGCGTGTGCGGAAGTGGTATGATGGGACAGGCCGTTCCCTGTCCCCTGTAACCTGTTCCCTATTCCCTCGAGGGTTCAGCATATGACGAACCGAAACGCGACCAACCCGGCCCCCGCACGAATCGGCTGGATCGTCGACGTGCAGAACGACTTCATGCTGCCGCCGGAGCAGGGCGGACGGCTGTACGTGCACGACCTGTTCGACGGTGGCGCCGACCGCGGGGCGATCCAGATCGTGCCCCAACTCGTGGAGGCGGTGGCGTGGATGCGCGAGCACTGCGACGCCGTCGTCTACACCGGCGACTGGCACGCGCACGACGACGCGGAGATCGATGCCGTCTCGCCCGACGCGACGAAGGGCACGTATCCGCCGCACTGCATGGGGCTTTCGGAGGATGCGGACGAGCGCGAAGGTGCGTTCGTCATCCAGGAGATCCGCCCCGCGAATCCCATCATCCTCGCGCGCGAGGCGTCGGATGCGGACGCCCGCGACGCCGCCCGCCGCGCGCTCGAGGAGCGGCGGGCCGTCTTCATCCAGAAAAGCCTGTTCAGCGTCTTCGAAGGCAATCCATCCACCGACACGTTCCTGAATGCCCTGCGCGAGCGGCTGGGTGGGGCGGCGGAGGTGATGATGATCGGCGTGGCGCGCGACGTATGTGTGAAGGGCGCGATGGAGGGGATGCTGGAGCGCCGCATCCCCGTCACGCTGGTCACCGACGCCACCTGGGGGCTGGGCCTGGAGCCCGAATCCGAGAGCCTGGCCCGGTGGATGAACGGCGGCGCCGCGCTCATCACGACCCGCGGTCTCGCCCTGCGCGACGACAAGGGCAATACGGACTCGCGGGCTGTTGCGGCGGCGGCGTGACGCGCGAACGGCGCACGCCATCCGCGCCACGCCGGACACCTCGCATCGCCACATACCCCGGGTTGAAACCCGGGCTGGAAGGGCCATAAGCCCGGTCTCGGCTCGCTTGCGCTCGCCGAACCGGGCTTCACCTGCATGTGATTCGCGGGTGCCGTCGGGTCACGCAGGCCCGGCGGTTGCGAGCAGGTGAAGCCCCGCCGGGTGCTCCGCGAGCCCAGGGCGGGGCTTATGGCCTTTCTAGCCGCGGGTTTCAACCCGTGGCGGGGCGTTGACCGCGGTGATTTCGGAGCGCGGCCACATCCATCCATCCACCCCCACATGACCATGACCCTCCCCCTCTCCGCCCGCATCGAAGTCGTCCAGGGCGACATTACCACGCTGGACGTGGACGCCATCGTGAACGCGGCCAACACGTCGCTGCTGGGCGGCGGCGGGGTGGACGGCGCCATCCACCGCGCCGCCGGCCCCGAGCTGGTGCAGGAGTGCCGCACCCTTGGCGGATGCCCCACGGGGGAGGCCAGGATCACCCGCGGCTACCGCCTTCCCGCGCGGTGGGTAATCCATACCGTGGGGCCCGTATGGCAGGGTGGTACGGAAGGGGAGGACGCGCTGCTGGAAAGCTGCTACCGCGAGTCGCTCAAGATCGCACGTGACAAAGAGTTGCGTACGGTTGCCATACCCGCCGTCAGCACGGGAGTTTACCGGTTTCCGGTGCATCGCGCGGCCCGCATTGCGGCCCGCCAGACGGCGGCCTTTCTGCGCGCAAACCCCCTTCCGGAGCGGGTGATGCTCGTCTGCTTCGGCGCCGACTCTTACACAGAATACTTGACGGCGGTGCAAGAAAACGTTTAAATGTCTCCCACACGGCAACATTGCAGTCCCTTCCAGTCCACCGGACGCCCGCCATACGGCACGCTCGCCGGGAAATATCCGCTCGCCAGGGAGACACCAGATGGAAGACCTCAGAGGGGTCAAAGAGCTGCTGGACGAGATCAACGCCGCAATATCGAGCTACGACCCGGTGCTCAAGGAGCGTGCGCGCGACATCCTGCTGGAGCGCGCCTTCGGTGCTTCCACGGGGCCGCGCCCGCGCCGCGCCGCCGCCCCGGCGGGCGCCGGCCGCGACGAGGGGGAGGGCGAAGAGGCCGGTGAAGAGGCGCCGCGCCGCCGTCCCGGCCGCCCCAAGGGGAGCGGCACCGGGCGCCGCGGACCCCGCGGCGGCATGGGGATGCCCGCCCTGCTGGGGCAGTGGGCGCCCGAGACCATGGCCGAGCGCGCGCTCATTGGCGCTTACACCCTTTCCCGCGGCAAGGCCGACAAGACGGTCACCAGCCAGGCCATCAACGCCGCGCTCAAAGGCGCCGGCATCCCCGTCCCCAACATCACCCGCGCCATCGAGTCCAACCTGCGCGCCAAGCCGCCGCTGATGGTGCAGAAGAAGAAGATGGGCACCACCCGCCAGGCCCGTAAGCAGTACGCCATCACCCCCGAAGGCGTGGAGTTCGTGGAGAGCAAGCTCCAGGGCGCCGCCGGCGGCGGAGACGACGAGTAGCCGTTCCCGTCACCCGGACGGCACGCGCCCCCATCGGGTTTTTCCCGACGGGGGCGCGAATCGTTTGAGTACGATGTTTGCC
>DASQBH010001319.1:0-8796 GCA_035635315.1 Longimicrobium sp. | reverse complement strand
GGCGTGAACTACTACAAGGTGCCCGTCCGCGAGCGCTTTGAGCTGCGCGACGGCCGCGCCGTGTGGGAGAACAGCGCCGACCGGGGCGACCGGCCGGTGAACGGCCCCTTCTGGTACGCGTCGATGAACGCATCGGTCCCCGCGAGCGTGCTGCCGCGCGCCCTGCTGGCGCAGCCGGACCGCTCGCTGCCGCTGCTTCCCGACGGGCGCGTGCGCATCGAGCCGGGGGCAGAGCTGCGGGTGAGCGCCGGCGGGCGCACCCAGACCGTGCGGCAGTACGCCGTCAGCGGCTTTGGATTTCAGCCCTGGCGCCTGTGGCTGGACGAGCGGGGCGAGTTCTTTGCCAGCGGTGGCGACTGGCTGGCGTTCGTGCGGGAGGGGTGGGAGGGGGTGCTGCCGGACCTGTTCCGCGCCCACCAGGAGGCCGAGACGGCGTGGGGGGCAGGGCTGGGAAGCACGCTGGCCCATCGCCCCGACGGCCCGGTGGTGTTCCGCAACGCCAACCTGTTCGATTCGCAGACGGGGCAGAGCCGCCCGGGGACCACGGTGGTGGTGCGCGGCAACCGCATCGAGGCGGTGGGTCCCGACGGGAGCGTGCAGGTGCCGCAGGGCGCGCAGGTGATCGACGCCGGGGGCAAGGCGCTGCTCCCCGGCCTGTTCGACATGCACGTGCACCTGGGGCTGGTGGACGGCCTGTTCCACCTGGCCTCGGGGGTGACCAGCGTGCGCGACCTGGCCAACGACACCACCACCTTCCTGCAGGTGGCGCGCGAGTGGAACGCCGGGACCAAGGTGGGGCCGCGGGTGGTGGTGATGGCGGGCTTCATCGACGGCTCCGGCCCCTTTACCGGCCCCACCGGTCTGCGCGCCGACACGCCCGAGCAGGCGCGGGCGCACGTGAACTGGTACGCGGACCACGGCTACAAGCACATCAAGGTCTACAGCTCGCTCAAGCCCGAGCTGGTGCCGGTGATCGCCGAAGAGGCGCACCGCCGCGGCATGCGCCTGAGCGGCCACATCCCCGAGGGGATGACGGCCGAAGAGGCGGTGCGGGCCGGGTTCGACGAGATCCAGCACGCCAACATGCTGGTGCTCAACTTTCTGAGCGACACCCTGGATACCCGCACGCCGCAGCGGTTTCACGGGCCGGCGCAGGAGGCGCTGAACCTGGACCTGAACAGCGACCGGGTGCGCACGTTCGTGGCGCTGCTCAAGGAGCGCGGGATCACGGTCGACCCCACGCTGAACGCGTTCGAGGCGCTGTTCACCGCGCGGCAGGGGCAGGTGGACCCGGTGCTGGCGGCCATCGCCCACCGGCTGCCGCCCACGGTGCAGCGCGGGCTGCGCGGCGGCGGGCTGCCGGTGCCCGAGGGGATGGACCAGCGCTACCGCGACTCGTTCCGCGCGCTGCTGAACCTGACGGCCATGCTGCACCGCGAGGGCGTCCCCATCGTCCCGGGCACGGACGCCATGGCGGGGTTCGCGCTGCACCACGAGCTGGAGCTGTACGAGCAGGCCGGCATCCCGGCCAACGAGGTGCTGCAGATCGCGACCATCGGGTCGGCGCGGGTGGCGGGGCGCGAGGCGGACCTGGGCTCCATCGCCCCCGGCAAGCTGGCGGACCTGGTCCTGGTGGACGGCGACCCGGCGCGGCACGTCGCGGAGATCCGCAAGGTGGAGCTGGTGATGAAGGACGGCGTGTTCTATCGCCCGGACGAGCTGTGGGGGGCGATCGGGGTGGCACCGCGGTGAGAGTAGGGAAGTGCGGGAGTGCGAAAGTGCGAAAGTGCGAAAGTGCGAAAGTGCGAAAGTACGAAAGTGCGAAAGTGCGGAACGCGCTTCGCGCGGGGCCCTCACCCGCGGCCTGAGAGCCGCACCCTCTCCCGCAAACTGCGCGGGAGAGGGGATACACGGCACGGGCTTCCGCGTGGGACGCCCGGCCGTCAACTCTCGCGGCGGGATCGAATTCTCCTCTCCCCCATGGGGTTTATGGGGGAGAGGCCGGGAGAGGGGGGCGCCGGCGGCTCGCGCCGCACCTGCTGCATCCACCCAACTGAAGCGGGGCGGCTCCCTGTCCGGAGCCGCCCCGCTTCGTCGTCCACCCGCACTCTCGCACTTTCGCACTCTCGCACTTTCGCACTTCGTCAGAGCGAGGCGGCCTCGAAGGTGTTGCACTGGTCCACGTCGCCGGTGTCGAAGCCGCGGCGGAACCAGCGGACGCGCTGGGCGCTGGTGCCGTGCGTGAAGGTTTCCGGCTGCACCTCGCCCTGCATCTTGCGCTGCAGCGTGTCGTCGCCGATGGCGCTGGCGGCGTTGAGCGCCTCCTCGATGTCGCCGGGCTCCAGCCAGGGCTGCCGCGCCTCCGCGTGGTGCGCCCACACGCCTGCGTAGCAGTCGGCCTGCAGCTCCTGCATCACCGAAAGGCGGTTGCGCTCCGCCTCGCCCACGCGCTGGCTGGCGGCGTTCACCTGCTGCGACACGCCGGTGATCGTCTGCACGTGGTGCCCCACCTCGTGCGCGATGACGTACGCCTGGGCAAAGTCGCCGGGCGCGTCCAGCTGCCGGCGCATCTGGTCGTAGAACGCCAGGTCGATGTACACCTTCTGGTCGCCGGGGCAGTAGAACGGACCCACGGCGGTGCTGGCGCTGCCGCACGCCGACTGCACGCGGTTGGAGAACAGCACCAGCCGCGGCTCCTGGTACGTTTCGCCCGCCTGCTGGAACAGCTGGCCCCAGGTGATCTCGGTGTCGCGCAGCACGGTGCTGACGAACTGCCCGAGCGTGTCCGTGGCCGGGTCTACGGGCGCGGTCTGGCCCTGCTGCTCCGCGCCGCCGCCCGCCGGCATCTGCACGCCGGAGGGATCGCCGGTGAGCAGAAAGTAGATCAGCCCCAGCACCACCGCCCCGATCCCGCCACCGGCCGCCATCCCGCCGCCGCCCATCCCCCGGCGGTCCTCGATGTTGCCGCTTCCGCCTCGTCCCTGCCAGCGCATGTCGCGTCTCCTGTGCCGATTCGGCCTGCCGACCCGCTCGTGCCGCCTCTTTCCGCAAGGGGGGCGCCAGACGGGGCGGAGCCCGCCGATGGCCCCGCCCCGTCGCTCCCCCCGCCGCCGCTAGCGGTCCTGCGGGCCGGTGCGGTTCACGTCGTCGGGGGTGGTGGCGTCCACGCGCCGTGCCTGGTCGCGCAGCGCCTCGGTGTTCTCCTGCACGCTGCGCTGGTTTTCGGCGGCCATGCGGGTGTCCTCACCGCCCGCGCCGTCCGCGCGCAGCCCCTCCACGGGGCGGTCGGTACTGTCGGGGGCCGTGGCGTCCACGCGCCGCGCCTGGTCACGTAGCGCCTCGGTGTTCTCGCGCACGTTGCGCTGGTTCTCGGCGGCCATGCGGTTGTCCTCGCCGCCCATGCCGTCCACGCGCAGCCCCTCGACGGGGCGGTCGGTGCCGTCCGGCGCGCTGGCTTCAACGCGGCGCGCCTGCTCGGCCAGCGCCTCGGTGTTCTCCTGCGCGTTGCGCACGTGCTCGCGGGCTTCGCTGGTATCTTCCGACGCGTTGCCGCGCCCGCCGTTGTCCTGGGCCATCTGGCTTGCTCCTGCTGGAGTTCCCCCTCGTTCCGCCGATCACGGGCCCCGGCAGGTTGCACGTCCCGTTCCCGACGTGCGGTCGCGAAGATCGGGCGAAAGAAGGCCTCACACGGAGTCGACGGAGTAAACGGAGTTTGACCCGGCGAGTGCACCGGCACCGTCGCGTTTCCGCGATGCTCCGCCGGTCGGCGAGCGGCTGGAACGAGGAAGGACGGACGAAGGCCCCCGGCGGACCGTCGCCGGGAGCCTTCTGCGTTCGGGAGCGCGGCGGATCAGCCGTGGCGATCGTTCCCCTCGTCTACGCGCGGGACGTCGGTCTCGCGCACCTGTTCGCGGGCCTGAGCCACCTGCGCGCGCAGGTCCTCCACGTTCTCGCGGATCTCGTCGACGTCGCGGCGGTTGTCGGCCACGGCCTCGCTGGCGTGCTCCAGCGACTCCGCGCCGGCGTGGAGGGACTCCGCGCTGCGGCGCAGGGCCTCGGCCGCGCGGCGCTGGGTCTCGGCCACGTCTTCCTGCCGCGCGTTCAGCTCCACCTCGTCCGCGGCGCGCACGCGGTCGGCCTCGGCCACGTCGGGCGGAAGGCGGAAGTCGTAGTCCGTCTCCTGCCCCCGCTGCGTGGCGCGCAGGTTTTCTTCGCGCGCGCTCTCCGCCTGGCGCGCCACCTCGTCGGCCCGCTGCTCCACCTGGCGCAGCCCGTCGCCGCGCGGATCCATCTCGTTGCTCACGTTCGCCTCGTTGGCTGCCGGTTTCCGCGGATCGGATCGGCAGGACGGAGTGCAAGGGGGACGCCAGAGGGTGGACGGGGGACCTGGGGACTGGGGTGGCGGAATTCGAAAAAGGGTGAGGGGGTTGCGGTGACGCGGGGATGATGATAATCGTCTGGAAACACTTGTTTTGGCGGCGGGGTCATTTCCGCGGCCCCGGATCAATCATCATCCCCATCCCAGGAGCCACCCCATGCGCAGGTCCATCGTCCCCGTTCTGCTTACCCTTTTCCTCCTCGCGGGCTGTGAGCGCGCCGGAATCCTGGCGCCGGACGGGGCACGCAACGCCGTGGCCGCGCCGGAGCGGCATCCCATCCTGTTCGTGCACGGCTGGAATTCCAGCGGCAGCGTGTGGACCACCATGATCGCCAACTTCAAGGCGGACGGCTGGACGGACGCGCAGCTGGCGAACTGGAGCTACAACACCTCGCAGAGCAACGCGACCACGGCGCAGCAGATCCGCACGAAGGTGGATTCCATCCTGCTGGCCACCGGCGCCACCAGGGTGGACGTCATCACCCACTCCATGGGCGGGCTGTCGTCGCGCTACTACGCCAAGAACCTGGGCGGCGACGCGAAGATCGACGCGTGGGTCTCGCTGGGCGGGCCCAACCACGGCACCACGACCGCGTACGGCTGCATCCAGACCTCGTGCGTGGAGATGCGCCCCGGCTCCACCTTTCTCAAGAGCCTGAACGCGACGGACGAAACGCCGGGCGCGCCGCGCTACGCCACCTGGTGGTCCGCCTGCGACGCCGTGATCGAGCCCGACAACAGCACCCCGCTGGTCGGCGCCACCAACACGCAGACCGCCTGCCTGGGCCACAGCGATTTCTACAAGGATCCCACCACGTACGCCCAGGTGCGCGGCTGGGTGCACCGGTAACCGGCCCGACCAAAAGGCCCGGCCGACGCACGTTCCCGGGCCTCACCCCGGGCGGGCTGAAGCCCACGGCTAGAACTGCCATAAGCCCGGTCTTTGCTCGTTCCTCGCAAAACCGGGCTTCACCCGCTCGTCGCTGCAGGCCCCGCATTCCATGGCTGTTTGCGCGCAGCGCCCATGGGGTTGAAGCCCCGCCGGGCGAGCTCCGCGAGCCCAGGGCGGGGCTTGTGGCCGTTCCAGCCGCGGGCTTGAGCCCGTGGGGCCGGGCGGAGACACCGAATCCTGCGCCTGCGGCAGAATTCTACCTCCCGGCATGGCATCCGCGTGGGGCAGTCCGTATCGTGTACGCGGGTTCTGTGTCAGTCCGGCAGCGGAGAGGCGATGCGCGCACCCTTCCATTCCATCTACTCCCACGGCTACGTCCGCGCGGCGGTGTGCATTCCGGCGGTGCGCGTGGCCGATCCCGCGTTCAACCTGGAGCACACGCTGCGGCTGGCGCGCCAGGCGTCCGACGCGCACGCGGCGGTGGCGCTGTTCCCGGAGCTGGGGATCAGCGCCTACACCTGCGAAGACCTGTTTCAGCAGGATGCGCTGCTCGACGCGGTGCAGGATGCGCTCGCGCAGCTGGTGCGCGAGAGCGTGGGGATGACGCCGATCCTGCTCGTCGGCGCGCCGCTGCGGCTGGGCGGGCACATCTTCAACTGCGCCGTCGTCCTGTACCGCGGGCGCATCCTGGGGATCGTCCCCAAGTCGTATCTCCCCAACTACCGCGAGTTCTACGAGCGCCGCTGGTTCGCCCGCGCGGCCGAGGCGCCGTTCACCGAGGTGCAGGTGGCGGGGCAGCTGGTGCCGTTTGGCAGCGACCTGGTGTTCGACGCGGAGAACGTGGAGGGCTTTGCGCTGCACGTGGAGATCTGCGAGGACGTGTGGACGCCGATCCCCCCCAGCAGCTGGGCGGCGCTGGCGGGCGCCACGGTGCTGGCCAACCTCTCCGCCAGCAACATCACCGTGGGCAAGGCGAAGTACCGGCGGGACCTGTGCGCGGGGCAGTCGGGGCGCTGCGTGGCGGCGTACCTGTACTCCGCCGCGGGGCCGGGCGAGTCGACCACCGACCTGGCGTGGGACGGGCACGCGCTGATCTACGAGAACAACGACCTGCTGGCGGAGTCGGAGCGCTTTGTCCCCGAGCCGCACATGATCGTGGCCGACGTGGACCTGGAGCGGCTGGCGCAGGACCGCTCGCGCCTGACCTTCTTTCACGACAACGTCGCCGACCACCGCGAGCGCATCGAGGGCATCCGCCGCATTCCGTTCGAGTTCCGGGTGCCGGAGGGGGAGATCCCGCTCATCCGCGACGTGGCGCGCTTTCCGTACGTGCCCGACGATCCCGCGGAGCGCGACGAGCGCTGCTACGAGGCGTACAACATCCAGGTGCACGGGCTGATGAAGCGCCTGTCCAGCACCGGGATCGAGCGCATTGTGATCGGCGTGAGCGGCGGGCTGGATTCCACCCACGCGCTGATCGTGGCGGCGCGGACGATGGATGCGCTGGGGCTGCCGCGGACCAACATCCTCGCCTACACCATGCCCGGCTTCGCCACCAGTGAAGGGACCAAGAGCAACGCGTGGAAGCTGATGCGGGCGCTGGGGGTGACGGCACAGGAGATCGACATCCGCCCCAGCGCACGGCAGATGCTGGCCGACATCGGCCACCCGTACGCGCAGGGCGAGCCCGTGTACGACGTGACCTTCGAGAACGTGCAGGCGGGGGAGCGCACCAGCCACCTGTTCCGCCTGGCCAACCGGCACGACGGGCTGGTGCTGGGGACGGGCGACCTGAGCGAGCTGGCGCTGGGGTGGGCCACGTACGGGGTGGGCGACCAGATGTCGCACTACAACGTGAACGGGTCGGTGCCCAAGACGCTCATCCAGTACCTGATCCGCTGGGTGATCCACAGCGGCCAGTTCGGCGACGAGGCGGGGACCGTGCTGCAGTCGATCCTGGACACCGAGATCTCGCCCGAATTGGTGCCGCACGAGGCGGGGGAAGACGCGTCGGCGCCGGCGCAGAGCACGCAGGAGAAGATCGGCCCGTACGAGCTGCAGGACTTTACGCTGTACTACGTTACGCGCTTCGGCTTCCGGCCGAGCAAGGTGGCGTACCTGGCGTGGAACGCGTGGGGCGACCGGGCGCGCGGCCGCTGGACGGACCTGCTGCCGCCGGAAAAGCGCAACCAGTACGACCTGGCCACCATCAAGCGGTGGATGGAGGTCTTTCTGTGGCGCTTCTTCAAGACCAGCCAGTTCAAGCGCTCGGCGATGCCCAACGGCCCCAAGGTGGGCAGTGGCGGCTCGCTTTCCCCCCGTGGCGACTGGCGCGCGCCCAGCGACAGCGAGGCGACGGTGTGGCTGGAGGAGCTGCGGAGGAACGTGCCGGATTGAGTGCGTGAGTGCGTGAGTGTTCGTGCTGCTTCGGCCGGGTTCGCGGTCCGCCCCCTCCGCTCGCTTAGGCTCGCACCTCCCCCAAAAAACCCTGGGGGAGGTTGGGCGGCCGAGAGATCGGGGCTCGACGACGGGCCCCGAGTACGCCCCCTCCGCTCGCTTAGGCTCGCACCTCCCCCAAAAACCCCTGGGGGAGGTTGGGCGGCCGACAGGTCGGGGCGCTTCGAAACGCATCCAGCTGCGCCAGACGGTGCCCCCGTCCCCCGGCCCCCTCCCCCGCTGTGCGGGGGGGAATTCGGGTGCACTCAGGCAGGCTGCCGGTCGAAGCGCGTCACCTCTCCCCCAGGGGTTTTTGGGGGAGAGGCCGGGAGAGGGGGCGCCGGCGGACGCAGACGGACGCCTGCCTTGCAGCCTCCGCCGGATGCTGTCCACAAAATCCACAAACGCGATCATCGCGTCACCGCCGCGTCGGGGAGCATCTCGGGGCGGTGGAAGTAGGTCTCCAGCGTGTACTCGCGCCCATCCCACTCCACGACGACGGCGGCCTGCAGCACGGCGGGGGCGTCGGCGCGGGGGCGGACGAGGGCGCGCCAGCGGTAGGCGCCGAAGGGCGCGGGAAAGACGCCGGTGCGCGGCTGCAGGTACGCGGGGATGGAGTCCAGCGGCAGCAGCTCCAGCTGGCCCATGCGCGCCTCGGCGAGGGCGACCGCCTCCACGGCGCCGCCCACGTCGGCCTGCGCGCGCACGCTGCGGCTCACGGCGCCCAGCAGCGGCACCAGCGCGGCGCCCACGATCACCAGCGCCACCAGCGCTTCGGCCAGCGTAAAGCCGGCGTCAGCGCGGGCGGACACGCGCGGCCCCGGTCCAGGCATCAACCACGATCTCCTGCGTTCCCCCCGCGTCGCGCACGGCGAGCCGGTCGGCCCGCGCGCGCCCCAGCCCATCGAACGCCACCCGCGCCGTCCTTCCGTCCCCGCCCGAAAGCCGCGTATCCGCCGAGAGCGGCAGCACGCCGGCATCGGTCGTATCCACCGGACGATCGGCGGGGTGCGCAACCGCCGCCCAAAGCCCCGCGACGAGATCCACATCCACCGAGACCGGAACCGCTCGCGGGACCGCCGGCAGCCGC
>DASQBH010001318.1:0-2291 GCA_035635315.1 Longimicrobium sp. | reverse complement strand
GGAGCCCCGGTGGCGTGTGGACCTGCGAGTCCAGCAGAAACCAGCTCAGGCCGCGGATCGGCAGACGGGAGAACGGGATCCGGTCTCCTCGCCCGCGGATGGAGATTACGCGCGGGCAGCGTCCTTGGGCGAGGGCGTGCCATCGCCCGCGTTCGCCGACGGCTATCCGTTACCGCAACCGGAAGGACCTAACGAAGGAAAAATTTTCCTGATGCCCGCCCGATGATGCATTCTCTCCGGAAACCGGTCTGGAACGACGCCTTATCCGATCCTGAATCGCAACCCGTTGTAAACGATGGAGTTAACCACAAACCATATTCGGACCGCAAAAGACAGGTATGCAGATTGCTGCGAAATCTTCCTGCCCCTCACCCGGTCCTGGATCACGGGATCGGACACAAATTCCTCACGCAGGAAGGTGGCTCATGAGGTCCCACCACACCCTCTCGCTCCTGTTCCCCCTCGCGATGGCCACGGCGGCGTGCTCCGATCTGCCGACGCCCACCTTGCCGCTCGCGGAGCCGGTGCAGACGCACAGCCCCGCCGCGGCGTGCGTGAACTTCGAGCCGCCGCTGGCGGCGGGCACCATCTGGGGCTTCTCGGCGGGACAGCCGCCGCTCACCCTTGTGCACGTGGAGAACGGCATCCGTGTCTATACCGAGAAGTTCTACCTGTTTGGCGGCGCCACGGCGTATCGCGACGCGCGGATCGGGCTGCCGCCGGTGGCCTTCTCGGCCGGACAGGCCGTCCGGACGCTGCACATCAACCTGATCTTCGACTTCACCGGCGTACCCTTTGTCCCCAACTCGTACACGTTCGACTACCTGGACCCGTTCGGGAACCAGGTGTATGAGAACCTGCGGGTGAACGCAAGCCCCGTGTTCATTGGCGAACTGCACGCGCCGCCGCCGTTTCTGGCCGGCATTCCGGTCAGTGTGTCGTCGGGGCCGTTCTTCGCGCCGCCCTCGGGTGACCGCGGCACCATCAAAGTGGGCCCCGGCGTGAACCGCTTGACGGTGGGCGGCCAGGACCTGTGGATCGACCACGTCTGCGCCAACCCGTGACGCCGTCGCGCTGCTGAGTTGAGGCGAGGTCACGGAGAAGCCGCCTCCGTGACCTTGTTTCCTTCCAGGGAGTGATCAGCCGCCTTCCACCGCGCCCAGCACCGCCCCGTTGCTGCGGATGATGTCGGCGTAGAAGCGGGCGCTGCGCTTGGGCGTCCGCGTCTGCGTCTCCAGGTCCACGTGGACGATGCCGAAGCGCCTGGCGAAGCCGGCGCTCCACTCGAAGTTGTCCAGCAGCGACCACGCGAAGTAGCCGCGCAGGTCCACGCCGCGGCGGATGGCGTCGTGCGCGGCGCGCAGATGGTCGCGAAAGTAAGCCACGCGCAGCGGGTCATCCACTTCCCCGCCCTGCGCCACGGGAGGATCGTAGAACGCGGCGCCGTTCTCGGTGACGTACAGCGGCACGTCGCCGTAGCGCTCCTTGACCCACACCAGCACGTCCGTCAGCGCGGGGGGATACACCTCCCACCCCATCTCCGTGTGCGCGTGCCGGTCCTGCCGCACGCGCCCTTCGCGCACGGGCAGGTCCGCGGGGTCGTCGCGGGTCACGCTGCGGGTGTAGTAGTTGATCCCCAGCCAGTCGATCGGCTCGCGCAGCGCCCCGGCCTCCGCGTCCGCGTGCTCCGGCCACGCCTGGCCGAAGATGTCGCGCAGCTCGTCTGGATAGCGGCCCAGGAACACGGGATCCAGGTACTGCCGGTTCATGTACGCCTCCGCGCGCGCCCGGGCGGCCACGTCTTCCGGTCGGTCGCTGGCGGCGTACTTGGGCTCCAGGTTCACCACCAGGCCGATGCGGTTGCGCCCCTCCGCCCGGTAGGCGCGGACGGCGGCCGCGTGCGCGCGCAGCAGGTTGTGCGACACGCGCGGCGCCTCCCAGGTGCTGCGGTGGCCGGGCGCGTGCTCGCCCACCAGGTAGCCGGCGTGCATCACCACCCACGGCTCGTTGAGCGTGCTCCACATGGGCACGCGGTCGTCCAGCACGCGAAAGACGGTGGACGCGTAGTCCGCGAACCAGTGCGGGATGTCGGGATTGAGCCAGCCGCCGCGGTCGTCCAGCGCGGCGGGAAGGTCCCAGTGGTAGAGGGTGGCGTTGGGCTGAATGCCACGCGCCAGCAGCGCATCCACCAGCCGCTCGTAGAAATCCAGTCCCGCGCGGTTGATGCGGCCCGCGCCCTCGGGAAAGATGCGGCTCCACGAGATGCTGAAGCGGTACGCCCGCAGGCCCAG
>DASQBH010001317.1:0-3123 GCA_035635315.1 Longimicrobium sp. | reverse complement strand
AGCGCCGCGTTCGCCCGCGCCGCGAGCGCCATCACGTAGTCGCCGCGGTGCCCTTCGGTCTGAAAAGCGTTCCCTACCTTCACGCACAGCTCCGTGAAGCCGGGAGGGTTCCGCACGTCGCGCAGCCGCGCGCGCGCCTCCTTGAGCTTCCGCGCGCACCGCTCGTCTTCCTCCCGCGCCCGCTTCAGCCTCTCCAGCGGATCGCCGCCGCCCGCGTCCGCCGCCGCCTGATCCGGGTGCTCCGGAGCGGGCTCCCCACCTTTGTCGGGGTCTTCGCCGCGCGCGCCCCCGGGCTCCAGCGCCCGCGCGGCATCGTAGTCCAGCACCGCTTCCAGGATCCGGATGCGGACGTCGGGCTCGCGTTCGCCGGCCACGTCCACCATCAGGCCGAACCGGTCCAGCAGCTGCGGGCGCAGCCACCCCTCCGACGGGTTCATGGTGCCGACGAGGGTAAAGTCCACCGGCTTGCTTTCGTCCTTGCCCTCGCGCTGCACCACCAGCACGCCGGTGGACGCCACGTCCAGGATGATGTTGACGATGTGGTCGTCCAGCAGGTTCACCTCGTCCACGTAGAGCAGGCTGCCGTTGGCTTCTTCCACCAGCCCCGGCTGCGGGACCTTGTTCCCCTTGAGCAGCTCGTCGATCTGCCATCCGCCCACCACGCGGTCTTCGGTGGCGTTGATGGGGAGGGTGACGGGAAGCCGCCCGTACGTCATCCGTGCGAACGCGCGGACCACGGTGGACTTTCCCGTTCCGCGCTCGCCGCTCAGCAGCACGCCCTTGAGCGCCGGTGCCACGTAGGCCAGCTCCAGCGCCAGCTTGAGGCGCCGCTGGCCCACCAGCAGCGAGTACGGCATGATCTTGATTTCCGTCATCCTTGCCTGGCGAAAAGCGGGTAGCTGGCGCCGATGCGCCGGAGAAAAGGCGGATGCGCCTCAGCCCCCCATGCTCATCTTCTGCTCTCCCCCTATGATCTTGCCGCCATCGCCCACCTTCATCGTCATGTCCCCGACGACCCCCTCCATGGTCTGCCGGAGGTTGCTGATCAGGCCCTGGTTGCCGGCGATGGCCTGCATCACGCCCCGCTGCCCGCCCAGCAGCGCCTCGAGCTCCTCGGCGGCGGACGGGTCGGACTCCAGCTTTCTGGCCAGCACCTCGGCCAGCTTCTCCTCGGCGCGCTTGTCGTCCGGCTCCAGCGCCGCGCCCTCGGCGGCGTTCTTTACCCGAGGGTCGGCGCCAAAGCGGCCCTGCACCTTTCCCCACACGCTCTTCGCCAGCTCCCACGCCGTGTCGCCCCCGTGCTCGGCGATGACGTCCTCCAGCTTCTTGCCCACGCTCTGCCCCAGGTCGACCAGGTAGGGCATGAAGGGGCGGAGGACGGTGGCGACTCCGCCGGCGATGGCGATGATCTCAGCGGGCATGGGAGGCTCCGGTTGATGGGGTTCGCAGGAGGCGGCCGGGCGGCTGGTGGACGGCGGAGCGGGAGCCTCCGCCGGACCGTGCCGCCCACCGGCGGAACATGTGGATTCGCCGGAATCGGAAAATGGCCGGCCGTGGGGTGGCAGGCAAGCACTTTCCCGGTGCGTGCGGATCGGACAGCCCGGATGCGCCGGGCTGCCCAGTGGGCCCGAGCAAATCGTGCCGAAGCCGCCGCGTACGCTGGCCGCGACGGGGCCGTGGCTACTCCGGGCGAATTCCGTCCCACATGCGCAGCGTGGCGGCAGGGATGGGGACGAAGGCGAACACCGGATTGGCGCGGCGCCCGTTGAAGTGTGAATGGGAGCTGAGATACAGCCGGTCGCCCTCGACGTACCCCTCGTAATCCACCACCACGGAGCGGTCCGGCTCGCTGACGGAGAAGGAGATCCGCCCGTCCCGAAGGATGACCCTCCCATTCGGGAGCATCTTGTTGACGAGCGAAAAGTTGCCCAGCTGCTCCGGAGTGCCGATGGTCGGAAAACCGATCACCATCCCGTCCGGCGTGAACCGCAGGTAGTTCCAGGTGCGCACGGAATCCCGCCCCCACTCCATCCACTCCACCTCCTGGCTCTGGTAGATGCCGTCGTAGCGAACGGTGTCGCGGGAGGACTGTGCCGGGAGGTCGGCCGCGATGGTCGCGGATGCCAGGAGAACGAAGAAAATCAACCGGTTCATGGAGTGGATCTCCTGCGCGGAAAACTCGCGGGCGGGGGGAGGGTGGACGGCGCCGCGCAGGCAAGTTGGGCCGCAGCACCTCATCCCGCCAGACTCGTCATCACCTGATGAAGGGCGGCGGATGCATCCCGCGCATCCGCCGCCCTTTCTCCCCTGCGTTCCGGCCCGGACGCGATCAGGGCCGCGCGGCGCCCAGCGGCATGGGATGGATCTCGTACGAGAAGCCGGCGCCCGCCTGGATGACGGGGTCCGCGTCGGTGGCCGCGCGCACCTCCGCCTCGCTGCCGAAGCTCACCACGGCGATGCCGAACACGCCCCGGGGATCGCCCACCACGCCGAAGGTCACCACGTGCCCGCGGCTCATCAACTCGTTCCAGTAGACGGCGTGACGCTGCATGAGCGCCCCTTCGTCCGGCGTCATGTCCTGACCGAACGTGGGCCGCGGCGCCACCAGCTTGCAGAAGAAGTCCATTCGGTCGATGCGCGAGTGAAAGGATGGGATGATACCAGATCCGCAAAAAGATTGGGTTCATACGGAGCAACGGAGGAACGGAGTTCATGCTCCCTCTCCGTTGCTCCGTTGCTCCGTATGCCAATTCTTTTTCAGGATTCGGTATGAGACGGTCGGCCGCCCCGTGTCGGAACGTGCGGATCGTTGGATGCCGCTGGAGCACGTGTTGTTCGATGCCGCCGCTCACCCATGCGGAGCCTCACGAACGATGCGGATCAGCTCCCGGATGCGCGGTTCTCCGGCTGTCCTTCACAACGAGCGAAATCCCGCCGCATTTTTGCGGGCGATTCATACGGAATCCGGAAGCACGATCATGGTTTCCTGAGGGAGGCGCCGCGCTGGACTCAGCCCGATGACGGAGTACGGGCGCCGACCGAAAGATCTCGCCGGCAGAACCGGGGGGCTGGCTTCGTGCCGTAGATCCAGCTTCGAGGAGGCCGAGAGGAGATCCTTCGGTC
>DASQBH010001316.1:0-2969 GCA_035635315.1 Longimicrobium sp. | reverse complement strand
TGGATGCAGGCGCACGTGTTCGCCGGGCTCGTGGGCCCCTACCTGGTCCTCCTCCACACCGCGTTCCAGTTCCGCGGGCTGGCCGGCGTGCTCGCGCTGATGGTGCTCGTCGTCGTGGCGAGCGGCGTCGTGGGACGCTTCGCCTACACCGCGGTGCCGAAGACGCCCGGTGCGCCGGGCGCGCGGCGGGCGCTGGCCGTCTGGTGGCTGCTGCACGTGCCCGTGGCGGCGGCGATGTTCGTGCTGGCCATCGTGCACGTGGCCGGCGCGCTGTACTACGCCTCGTTCCTGCGCTGACGGCCGTGCGCTTCTCGTCCTCCCTCACCCGCTGGGCGCTGGGCGCCGCCGCCGTGGCCGCCGTCGCCGCGCTGGCCGCCTGGGCCGCGACGGGCGGCGGGATCCTGAGTCCCGGGCGGCTGCACGCGGGGCGTGACGGGGGTGGATCGATCGGCGGCGTGGCCTCGCACGCGGAGCTGGGGCGGCAGTGCGCGATGTGCCACGCGCCGCCGCTGGGGCGCGAGCGGATGGCGGACCGCTGCCTGGACTGCCACGTGGAGGTGCGCGCCGAGCTGGGCGACACCACGCGGCTGCACGGCATCCTCCCCGACGGCGGGGAGTGCCTGCAGTGCCACGTGGAGCACCGCGGCCCCGCCGCCGTGCTGACGGACTTCAGCGGCGAGGGCTTCGCGCACGAGCGGCTTGGCTTCTCGCTCGCGGCACACCGGGAGCTGGCGGAGGGCGGCCCCTTCGTCTGCTCCAGCTGCCACGCCGGCGAGACCTTCCGCTTTGCCGAAGCGACCTGCGCCCAGTGCCACGGCGAGTACCAGGCGCGGTTCACCGCCGCCCACGTGGCCGATTGGGGGCGCGCCTGTACGGCCTGCCACGACGGTGTGGACCGCTTCTCCACGTTCAACCACGCCGCCGCGCGCTTCCCGCTCACGGGGCGGCACGTCCAGGCGCCGTGCACCGGCTGCCACGTTGAAGTCCGCGCGCTGGCCGCCTTTGCCGACGCGCCGGAGACGTGCATCGGCTGCCATCGTCCGGACGATCCGCACCGCGGCCGGTACGGCACCGACTGCTCCGCCTGCCACAACACGGCTGATTGGAACGACGCGGAGTTCGATCACACCTTTCCGCTGGACCACGGCGGCCAGGGCGTCATCGAATGCCGCACCTGCCATGTGGAGATGCCCAGCTTTCGCAGCTACACCTGCTACGGCTGCCACGACGCGCAGGAGATGCGCGCCGAGCACATCGACGAGGGCATCCCGGACCTCCGCAACTGCGTACGCTGCCACCGCACCGGCGCAGAGGACGAAGCCGACGCCTTTCGCCGCCGCGACGGCGGTGGCGGGGACGACGATGGCGGAGGTCGCGGCCGCGGGCGTGGGCGCGGCGGACGGGGCACGTAACGCGGCTTTGTTGACGTGCCACTACCCGCAAGCCTTTTCGGCACAACAGACTAGATCAAATGCTCAGGTCCGGCATCTCAGCGCGGGTGCAGCGCTGGTTGTGTTCGGCCTGAAATGACTGGAGTCGCGTGATCCACCCCGGCATACGAGTACCAAAGTGCCTAAATGCGTGAAGCAGTCCTAAGCTCACAGCCATCGTTGTTGCACGGATGGGTCGAAACGCCCAAGGTGCCGGAACCCTTAGAGGGCGAAGCCATTCCTGACTCTGCTCCGATCCTGGCAGACCGCTGGCCGTGGCGGTTGCCAAGAGCGGCATGCCTCCATGGACGACCGGGTTCAGGTCCGAGTAGAGGTAGGAGAGCGAAGCCACGCCGAGTGCTGCAAAAAGCTCGTGCACATTCTTCGGGCCTCCGTTGATAGCGTACCACGGGTCCCGGGCCCGTAGACGTCGCAATGCCGTGAGTCCCTCGCGCCCAGCGCGGTCACGAGTGTGGTCATCGAACATAACCTGAATCGAATCCAATTCCGCCTGAATCGACTGCCGATCGTCATCATCCAATCCTGCAGCCGTTTGCTTACGCTTCAATTCGTGCTCCGCTTGTACCATGGCAGCGAATTGGTATGCCGCGGCCTGCACTGGATCTTTCTTTTGCACGAGGTACATCACCTGTGGTGCTTGTTCGAGGGCTCCCCGCGCTTGAGCTGCGGCAGGAGCAATCGCCATGTGCCGGAGGAGGATGTCTACCGCATCCGCGAACTCCAGGCATTGGCGGAACGCAATGGCCACAACCAAGTCAACCTCATTAGCGGATACGTCCCGGCACTCACGGAGAAACTCGTGCGATAACCGGATAAGCGGCCGGAGGATTTCCATCTGGTGCCCAAGGTACTTCTGTGCGGCCTTTCGGCTCTCGGCGAAGTCGAGATCCCATGGCGAGGGGCGCGGCATGATCGAATCCGTTGATGGAGACGCTGAGTAAACGTTCAAACAGCGGTGGCGGGAACTTGTTCGGTCAAAAACATCAACACAACCATAAGATGCCCTTGCCGCGGTGATATAGGTACACTATCGGGGTTCGCGTATCCAGCCCGGTTTGCCGCTTGCCCGCTTCGCCGTATATTCGGGCACCGGCGCGGGGTGTGAGTGTATCCCGCCCGTACAAGTACGATCTGGTTACACGCCGGCCGCGCGCCGGCTTTTCTCGGATAGGGCTGATGGCGCGTCTGTTCCGCACCAAGGAAGAAGGAAAGAAGTCGCTCTGGGACCGCATCGTCGACGTGGCGCTCACGGACGTCACGGTGCTGGTCAAGGGGCTGGACGAGGGGTCGCTGGAGGGGCTGGAGGAGACGCTGATCGCGGCGGACTTCGGCGTGCCCTCCACGCTGCGCCTGGTAGAGGTCGTCGAGACGCTGGCGGAGCGCGGCGTCGCCAAGTCGCAGCGCGACTTCCTCCGCGCCGTCCGCGAAGAGATCGTCGCCATCCTGCGCGCGGG
The DNA here is from genome assembly GCA_035635315.1 of Longimicrobium sp. Classification (GTDB taxonomy): domain Bacteria; phylum Gemmatimonadota; class Gemmatimonadetes; order Longimicrobiales; family Longimicrobiaceae; genus Longimicrobium. The sequence goes on along the minus strand of DASQBH010001316.1, from coordinate 64 downwards.
GCGCAGCGACACGGCGCTCCGCTTCAACTACGAAGGCGGGCCGACGGTCTTCCTGGTGGTCGGC
>DASQBH010001315.1:0-2013 GCA_035635315.1 Longimicrobium sp. | reverse complement strand
CATGTTTTTGGTCTTGGTCGGGTCGGGTTTTCGGGCCGTGCGGCGGCGTTCGGCGCACGGAGGAACTGCGGGTTACAGGGGACAGGTTACAGGGGACGGCCTGCAACGGCAGCCCCTGCACGGGCTATCCCTGCTCGGCGTCACGGGCTCCGAGGCGCCCCCACCGCTCGCTTAGGCTCGCACCTCCCCCAAAACCCCTGGGGGAGGTTGAACTTCGATCGCTCTCCGCGAGTGGCGAAGGTGCGATGGCCTGGGTTCCACCAGGCTCGTCATTCCAAGACTCCAGACCCGGCAAAAGCCTGTCATTCCGAGGCCCGCCCGCGCCGCATCGTCCCGCGCGCAGGTGGTCGCAGGGCCGAGGAATCCAGCGTCGTCGACCTTGAGGGTGGTCGCGGCAGCTCGCGCCGGATTCACGGTCACGACGCACCCCGGACAAAGCGTCCGCGGGGCTCCAGCACAGGAGCCGGCCACGAGCGGGGGAGAGTAGATTTCTCAGTCGCGCGCCAGCGTCTGCGTGGGCCGAGGCCCTGGGGTGGCGCTCCTTCGAAATGACAGATTGGTCGAGGGTGGAGGGGACCCAGTCCCCACGAGCAGGTGAAGCCCCGTTCGGCGACGCGTCAGCGGCGCCGGACGGGGCTTGTCGCTTTTCCAGCCGCGGGTTCACGCGCCCAACGCGAGACCCGCCGACGACGAGTCCCCCGCCGGCCTTTCCGCCGTTCGGCTCACCCCGCGATCTTGCCCGCGAACTCGACCAGCCGCTTTGCCTGGTGGCGGATGGCGGCCTTCGTCTCCTCGCTCAGCTCGCCGCCGGTGGCGGCGACGCTGGTGCCGTAGGGGTTGCCGCCGGCGGCGTAGAGCACCGGGTCCGTGTAGCCGGGGGCCACGATGATGGCGCCCCAGTGCATCATCGTCGTGTACAGGCCGATGAGCGTGGTCTCCTGGCCGCCGTGTGGGTTCTGCGCGCTGGTCATGGCGCTGACCGCCTTGTTGGCCAGCTTGCCCGCCGCCCACAGCGGCCCCAGCGTGTCGATGAAGGCGCGCAGCTGGCTGGCGGAGACGCCGTAGCGGGTGGGCGCGCTGAACAGGTAGGCGTTGGCCCACTCCATGTCGTCATAGGTGACCTCGGGAACGCTGGCGGTCAGCTCGGCCTGGGCGCGCCAGGCGTCCTGGCCGTTCACCACCCCTTCGGGCGCCGTCTCGGGCACCTTGAGCAGCCGCACCTCGGCGCCGGCGGCCTGCGCGGCCTCGACGGCCACCTGCGCCATGCGATGGTTGGTTCCGTAGGTGCTGTAGTAGATGACGGCGAGACGCACGTTGCTCATTCTTCCTCCGCTCCGGACCGGGCCCGTGGACGCCGCAGGGTGTCGGCATCCGGTTGATGTAACGGGCGCGGGACCGTCGCACGTGTCGTACCGGAGCGCGTGGCAACGCTGCGGCCCACAGGCATCGAAGGCTGCAGCGTTGCCTGCGCACCATGTTTTCTTGACGGCGGGGACGAGCGAGGCATTGATGCCCTGTGCGGCATCCACCCGTCGAACCCACGTCGGCCGGCCGCCGCACTCTTTCCACGAGGGAGGCAGCCATGCGCATGCACCGGATCGCTCTCGTGTCTCTCGTCGCTCTGCCACTGCTGGCCTCGTGCGATTCATCAGGCCGATCCGCCGGCGAACGAGAAGCTCCGCCGCCGCCCGCCGCGGACGCCGGGCTGCAGCCTGCGCGGGAACCCGCCCAGAGCGCCGCGGACGTCCAGCCCGTGTCCGCGGATTCGGCCGTCGCGCTCAGGGCGGCGTCCTCCCTGCAGGCGGAGCCGGTGTACGATCCGGAGCAGGCGCGGCCGGTGGAGCCGGAGATGCGGGCGATGGAACCGGAGCGGGTGCGGCCGGCCGAGTTGCGGATGGAGGCCGTGCAGCCGCAGCCGCGCGTGGAGGCCATGGAGCCGCTGCCGCGGCCGCAGCCCGTACAGGTGCCGCCGTCGCAGCCCGGCGGTTTGTGAAGCAGCGGGCTCGCCGCACG
>DASQBH010001314.1:0-2470 GCA_035635315.1 Longimicrobium sp. | reverse complement strand
GAGGAGCTGCTCGCCGGTGTGGACCATCCGCACCGGCGCTTTCACGCGCTCCACGTGGGCGGGACCAACGGCAAGGGCTCCGTCAGCGCGCTGTGCGAGTCCGCCCTGCGCGCGGCGCACCCGGGGCGCACCATCGGCCTGTACACCTCGCCGCACCTGGTTTCGTTCACGGAACGCATCCGCATCGACGGGCGGCCGGTGGACGCGGAGCTCTTCGCGCGGGCGGAGGCGCGGCTGCGGCCCGCCATCGAGCGCACCGGCGCCACCTTCTTCGAGGCGACCACCGCGCTCGCCTTCCTCTGCTTCGCGGAGGCGGGCGTCGACCTGGCGGTGGTGGAGGTGGGGCTGGGGGGGCGGCTGGATTCGACCAACGTCATCACTCCGATGGCGACGGCGGTGACCAACGTGGCGCGCGACCACGTGGAGTACCTGGGCGATTCGCTGGAGGGGATCGCGGGGGAGAAAGCCGGCATCTTCAAGCCCGGCGTCACCGCCGTCGCCGGCGAGCGCGCCCCCGCGTTGCTCGACGTGCTGCGCCGGCGCGCGCAGGAGGTCGGCGCGCCCTTCGTCGAGTTGGACCGCGTCGCGCGGGCGTCGGACGTGGAGGTGTCGCTGGAGGGGACGCGCTTCCGGCTCCATTCGGAGCGCTGGGGGGCGCGCGAGGTGCGGATTCCGCTCGTGGGCGCGCACCAGGCGCGGAACGCGGCGCTGGCGGCGGAGCTTCTCGGCGTGCTGCCGGACGACGCGCGGCCGTCGTGGGAGGCGATCGAATCCGGATTCTCGGACGTGCGCTGGGCCGGGCGGATGCAGGTGGTGCGGCAGCGCGGCGGCACGTGGATCTTCGACGTGGCGCACAATCCCGCCGGCGTCGCCGCGCTGACCGAGACGCTCGACGGGCTGGATCTGCCGCGCCCGCTGGTCCTCGTCACGGCGATCCTCTCGGACAAGGAGTGGGACGAGATGCTGCCGCCGCTCCTGGCCCGCGCGGACGCCGCCATCCTGACCATCGCCCCCACCGCCCCCGCGTCCCGCCGCTGGGACCCCGAGCACGTCGCGAGCTCGCTCGATGTATCGATCCCCGTCCGCGTGATCCCCGACCTGGCCGCCGCCCTGATGCGCGCGGAGACGCTGGCCCCCTACGGCACCGTCCTCGTCACCGGCTCCGTCCACACCGTGGGCGACGCGCTGGCGGCGATGGAGATTCCCGTGGCCTGAGGGGCCCTCACCCGCTCGCTCAGGCTCGCACCCTCTCTCGCAAGCGGGAGAGGGTATAAACGTCGCGACAACCTCCACGGCGTTCCCGCCGGTGCGTCGAAATCATAGCCCCGCGCAGTTTGCGGGGCTTCTCGCTTTTCCAGCCGCGGGTTCACCCGCCCGTGACGAGACCGGCGGCAACGGGGCACGGCCGTGGCGAATGAATTCGCGGCTTGGACAACGCAATGTCCGCCTGCGCGGACGGGTCCGTGCCGCACGCCGGGCCGGTGCACACCCTCGTCACCCGCAGTTGAAGCCCCGCGCAGTTTGCGGGGCTTCTCGCTTTTCCAGCCGCGGGTTCACCCGCCCGTGACGAGACCGGCCGACGACGTCCGGATCACTCTTGCACGCTGGCGGCTTTGGCGGCGGTTGCTCGCGCCGCCGCTCATCTGCTACATTCGGGGGCTATGTCGAACGCGAACTTTCAGGCACTGCCCGGCTTTCGGGACTTCTATCCCGACGACTTCGCCATCCGCGCGCACATCATGCGCACGTGGCGCGAGGTCGCGCGCCGCTATGGCTTTCAGGAATACGACGGCCCTCCGCTGGAGCCGCTGGAGCTGTACACGGAAAAGTCCGGCCCCGAGATCGTACAGCAGCTCTACAACTTCATCGACAAGGGCGGCCGCGAGATCTCGCTGCGTCCGGAGATGACGCCCACGCTGGCGCGCATGGCCGGCGCGCGCGCGGGCGGGCTGCGCAAGCCGATCAAGTGGTTTTCGATGCCCCAGCTGTTCCGCTACGAGCGGCAGCAGCGCGGCCGGCTGCGCGAGCACTTTCAGCTCAACCTCGACATCATCGGCGAGGACGATCCCGCCGCGGATGCGGAGCTGCTGGCCGCCGCCATCGACATGCTGCGCGCGTTCGGGCTCACCGAGAAGGACTTCGTGGCGCGCGTCTCGGACCGGCGGCTGCTGCGCGCGCTGCTGCTGCACGCGGGCGTGCCCGAGGACCAGCTGATCCTGGTCTACAACATCGTCGACAAGCTGGAGCGCGATCCCCGCGAGGTCATCGCGAAGCGGCTGCGCGACGAGGCGGGGATGGGCGTCGACGCCATCGAGCGCACGCTGGACATCTTTCGCCACACCGACTTCGACGCGGTGCGCGCGGCGTACGGCGAGACCGAGGGCGTGGCGCCCGAGATCGAGCGCATGGGCGAGATCTTTGGCCACCTGCGGGCCATGGGGCTGATGGACTTCGTCCGCTTCGACCTCAG
>DASQBH010001313.1:0-2070 GCA_035635315.1 Longimicrobium sp. | reverse complement strand
GCTCAAGGAAGGCGCCCGCCCCGCCACCGTCGCCAAGCGCAGCGGGCTCACGCCGCGCTACGTCTACAGCAGCGCCCTCAACGGCCTCGCCGTCCAGATGGCCGACTGGCAGGTCGCCAAGCTGCGCCGCCACCCGTCGGTCGCGTACATCGAGGAGGACGCGCGCGTGGCGCTCACCACCACGCAGTCCGGCGCCACCTGGGGGCTGGACCGCATCGACCAGCGCGACCTGCCGCTCAACGGCACGTACAACTACACGCCCACCGGCGCGGGCGTACGCGCGTACATCATCGACACCGGCATCAACACCGCGCACAGCAACTTCGGCGGCCGCGCCAGCATTGCCTGGGACGGCATCGGCGACGGCAGCACCGACTGCAACGGGCACGGCACCCACGTGGCCGGCACCGTGGGCAGCGCCACCTACGGCGTGGCCAAGGGCGTAACGCTGATCGGCGTGCGCGTGTTCGGCTGCGGCAGCAGCGGCAGCAACTCCACCATCGTCGCGGGCATCAACTGGGTGGCCGCCAACGCCATCAAGCCGGCCGTAGCCAACATGTCGCTGGGCGGCGGCGCCGACGCCACCATGGACGCGGCCGTGAACGGCCTGATCAACGCCGGCGTGATCGCGGTGGTCGCCGCGGGCAACGAGAACCAGAACGCCTGCAACGTGTCGCCGGCGCGGGTGGCCAACGCCATCACCGTGGGCTCCACGACGTCGACGGACGCGCGGTCCTCGTTCAGCAACTACGGCAGCTGCGTGGACGTGTTCGCCCCGGGCAGCAGCATCCTGTCCACCTGGATCGGCAGCACCAGCGCCACCAACACCATCAGCGGCACCTCGATGGCCAGCCCGCACGTGGCCGGCGTAGCCGCGCTGTACCTGCAGGGCAACACCACGGCCACGCAGACCACCGTCGCCAATGCCATCACCAGCACCTCCACGCTGAACAAGGTGACGTCGGCCGGCACGGGCTCGCCCAACCGCCTGCTGTACTCGCTGCTCACCGGCGGCACCACGCCGCCTCCCGGCAACTCGTTCACGTACACGGGAACGCTGAGCGGCACCGGCTCGGCCCAGATCCAGCCGAACGGCACGTACTACCAGAGCACCGTCAGCGGCTCGCACACGGCCACCCTGACCGGCCCGTCGGGCACGGACTTCGACCTGTACCTGTTCAAGTGGAACGGCTCCAGCTGGAGCCAGGTCGCGGCCGCGGAGAGCGCCACCAGCATCGAGAACATCAACTACAGCGGCACCGCGGGCTACTACTACTGGAGGGTCTACTCCTACAGCGGCAGCGGCTCGTACACCCTGGCGACGACGCGTCCGTAAGCGCGTCCCGCCGACCGTCTTTCCGGCCGCCCGGCGCACCCCGCGCCGGGCGGCTTCGTTTTCGTGGCGAACATCGTCCCGATCCGCAAAAAGAATGGCCTCACGCAGAGTTAGCGGAGTTTTCTCGTGCCGTTTCCTCTGCTCTCACGGGCCGAAGCCTGATTCGCGCGAGCGGCTGGCGTTCGGGACCCGTCACACGAACGATATCGGCCGTTTATCGACGGAGCGGTTCTGATGTTCATTCCGGCTTGCGCATAATGATCAACAGAGTCCAGGCCGGGATCAGCCGCCATCATCCGACGCACCCTACCGCTCGTTTTCCGACGTGAAGATCCACATCCGTGCATCAAATTGGTCCGTGCTGCACCATTCTGCATCGCAGCCGTCCGCGTCACCTCTGGCTGCTTGCGTTGCGCCGCAACGACTTACCCGGTGACGCGGAATGGCGCGCCGCATGCCTCAATCATCCCCGCCTTTTCAAACGGAAATCGGGACCCGCACCCCCAGCGCCGCGCGCACCGTTTTGCGAGCGGCTACGGGCATCCCCGCCGCGCCCCCACGCGGTCCGGAACGCACCGGTATACGGATTTTTTTCCGCGCCGGCCGCTCCTCCGTCTGAAAGAAACAGCGCGCCGGGGTCACCTGCTCTCCCCCGCGCGGACAGAACCGCCGGAACGGACCGCTCCGCCGGCCCCCCTAGCCGAAGTCCCCCATGCGCCCGCTTCACCTCACCC
>DASQBH010001312.1:0-4977 GCA_035635315.1 Longimicrobium sp. | reverse complement strand
ATAGCATCCCGCCCGTACCACACGCCGGATCATAGAGAGTCCCCACAATCCCCTCAGTGCGAAGTGCTGCACTGTCTGCAACGAACAAGAGGTTCACCATCAACTTGATTACTTCGCGCGGCGTGAAATGATCACCGGCCGTGTCGTTGGATTGTTCCGCAAACTTCCGGATAAGAGCCTCGAAGATCGTACCCATCTGGTGGTTGTCCACCGTCTCCGGGTGAAGATCGATTCGGGCGAATGTGTCTACAATGTCGTAGAGCAACCCGGCTCGATCGAGCCGCTCGACTTGAGCAGCGAAAGAGAAATACTCCATGATCTCTCGAACATTTGCCGAGAAACCATGAATAAAGTTCATGACATTTTCGGCGACCTGATTCGGATCGTGAGTTAGGTTTGAGAACGAGAAGCGACTCTGATTGAAGAACGGCTGGCCAGCAGCGCTTTCTAAGACATGCTGCACGTATACCGGGGGCCGACTCTCCAGCTCAGGAAGGGCGTTTAAAACGCGGTCTCTCGTGGGTTCGAGTACGCAGTCGAGTCTCCGCAACACGGTGAACGGGAGAATTACCTTCCCGTAATCCGATCGGCGGAAGTCACCTCGAAGGCGCTCAGCAACAGACCATATCGCACTACTTAGATCGTTCATGAAATATGAGTGGGTACACAGCGATACATGTTTCGAGAGTCTTTGCGTAGGAGAATCAGGGTGCCGAGGTGCAGATAGCCCTTGGATTAGTGCTCTGCGGGTACGATACGTTTCCCATCCCTTCTTTGGCAACTAAGCGCGGGTCTCAGGGCAGAAGGGCCGCGGGCGAACTCGCCGCGGCCCTTCACTCAAGCAGTCAGGCTGCTCCTAGGATTCAAACCGTGTATCTAGATCCTCGCGGGTAATCATACTTGTCGCAGCGATTGAAGGCTAGTTGTCGCGATTGTCAGAAGTCGGTTAATCAGAAATGTCGCGGAGTCTCCAAACTCCCACCACCCGGATAGTTACGTCTCTTCTGCTCTGTTCAGCCGCTCAGGATGTGGACGCCACGCCGCGCGGCCGTGATCGATCAGCCGGCCACGATGCAGTAACTGCGTTTCCACTGAAGAACCCCTTCTGCATTCCCAACGCTTTGAGATTCGCGATCGATCGGAAAGTCCCGGTTTGGCGCCACCGCGCTCAGTCCGGCGGTTCGGGATCGCCCGCGAGGGCCGCCCGCATCCGGCGGAGGCGCTCGAGGCGCATCGGATTGGAGCGGGGGCCGCCGTCCTCCTCCAGCTCCCAGGCGATCTCTTTGTCGAGGCCCCTGAGGGCGCGAGCTCGGTCGCGGGCGCGGACCTCGGCCGCGGGCAGCAGCGTCAGCAGCTCGGCATAGACGGCCCTCAGCTGGCCGCGCCCCGAACGCCTCAGCAGCGGGTAAGCCTCGGCGATCGCCTCCCGGGCGGCCTGGAGATGCTCGGCACGGTCCTGCTGGGTCGCGAGGACGAGATGCGCCTCCGCCCGGCCCAACAGGTCGGCCGCCGGATAGCCGAACGTTGCGTTTTTCCCCGAGTCCATCGAGTCGATGGCGAGGGCGCTGTCGAACGCATCGAGCGCGTTCCGGACGGCGGGCACGTGCCGCTCGTGCAGCCGCCCGAGCGCGACGCGGGTCTGGCCCAGCGAGCGCCAGGCTCTGCCCGGGTCGTGATCAAAGGACGGCGGTCCGGCGACGATGGCGTAGTTCCAGGCCTCGGCCGCCCGCTCGAGCAGGTCCTCCCGGCCGAGCCGCTCGCCGGCATATTGCAGCTGGGAGGCGTAGGTTCGGATGTCTTTGGGCCATCGGGACGTCGTTTCGATCCGGTAGCGCGCATGGATCTCACGATAGGCAGCAAGGATCTCGTCCACCTTTTCATGATCCCCGTCCTGGACCGCCGGATAAAACGGCGGGAGCAGCGCCCCCAGCGCGTCGGTGACCTCCTGCCCCCAGTTCGGCCGCGCGGCGATCTGGCGCCTGGCCCGAACCAGCACATGTTCGCCGGGCCACCTGAGGCCGGTCTTGTCCCAGAGCCGAAGGACCGCGTCGACCACGACCTTCCGGGGCGATCGCCGGGACGCCTGGGCGCGGGCCTGGGCGCGGCGCCGGTCCAGCAGCGTGTTCCTTGCCAGGATCGCCGCCTGCCGGGCCCGCATCTCTCGCGGGGTCAGCGCAACAACGGTGGGCGCCTCCCTCAGCCAACTCTCCGCCCGGGGGTAAAACCGCTTCGGATCCTCCGACTTCTCGAAGGCGTCGTCGAGATCCCTGATCACATCCGGGACGTCGCCGAACCCATAGCCCTCCATGACCTTCCGCTTCAGGGCCCGATCGGCTTCGAGCGCGTTTCTGAACCGCCGGAAGATGGCGTGGAGGTCGCTCAGGCCGAGCCTTTCGAGCCCCGCCTCGACATCGTCCAGCACCTCCGGCTTCATTCCGGTATTGCCCGCGAACTGGCCGTGCCCGCCGTTGCGGATTTCCGAGATGTAGGAGCTCGTATGGAGGATCAGCCACGCGTCGGGCTGAACCTCCTCCCTGATCAGCCACGCCTCCTGTGTGCACCAGCGGCAGAAGCCGACTACCGCGAAGAGCATGGTGTCGGGGTAGCGGGAACGGAGCTCCGCCGGGGTGACCCAGATCTCGGGCGCAAGGAGGCCCTGGGAAGTTTCTTTTTTGCGGAGCGCCAAGTCTGTCCTCCCTGTCAGGCGTTCGGGGTGCCGGATAAACCTCTTCGTCACGCATCGTCATCGAGACAATCGAGGCCGCAGCATCTCACATGAAAAACGAAAGGAGCCCCCGGCACGCCGAAGACTCCTACCGCACCAACGTGCACGCGTACGTATTCTGCGGCAGCTCCGCCACCTCCGTCTCGCCACTCGCCACGCAGGCCGTCAGCGCGTCGCGCGAGCGGTATCTGTGGCGGGCGTGGGAGTTTCGCCGGGAGCCTTGCCGCGCGGGCCGCACACCCGCTGTGGCTTGCCGCCCACCAGTACCATCCCGCAACGCAAGGTGGTGGCCTGGATGCCGACGCCCCGGGGAGATCCGGACGCTTTACTGCCCGAGAAACCGCAGCCGGCGGCAAGCAGAAGCAGACCCGCCAGGAAGACACGACGCATGGAACCTCGCGGGCAAACGTGGAAGCGGGCGTTCCGAGAGAGCGCCACCGATCTACAAACGTCGCACCGGCGCGTCGGCCAGTCCAGCCCCCGGTACGCCGGAGAGGCTCCTCACGCCGACCCGCCCATCACACCATCGAGCGGCGGTGTGCGTTCCAGTACTCGATGCCGCCTTCCTCGAACCTGTCTTCCAGGGCATCGAGGCCGTTGGCGGCCTTGAATTCCCGTTCCGCCTTCGTGATCGGCAGCAGCCAGAGAAAGTGAACGTGGCCGCCGGGCAGCTCGCAGATCTCGAGTTCCGGACCGTACGTGTACGGTAGCGAGACAAGCATGTGGTCCAGTTCCGATCCGGGCTCCCACGGCTCGCCGAGCGGAAAGGTGTGCTGCTCCCCGAGATGCTCCCCGCGGTGGTAGTGCGCCGTCATCGCCAGCCGGAGCACGTTCTTCTCGTCGTCCTGGCGATCCACGATCAGAAAGAACTCCGTGCCTCCACCCGCCTCGCGATCCACCTCCCAGGCGCCGACGGTCGCATAGACCCAGTGCCTGGTGCGCGGCCCCGGCGCCACGCGCATCACGTGCAGCCGCGGCAGCACGCGCTGGATCGGCCCGGGCGGAGCGTGCAGCAGCGTGCACTCGTGCCCGCGAAAGAAGCCCTGGAGGTGCTGAACGAGCGCCGGATAAACCTCTTCGTCACGCATCGTCATCGGGAGTATGAAGGCCGCAGGGTCACATGAAAACGAAGGAGCCCCCGGTACGCCGGAGACTCCTTCGCATCCCTCATCTCAGCCGCTGATCACCCGCACTCGGAATACCCGCAGGCGTGGCACTTCTTGCAGCCTTCGGCGAACTCCAGCTGGCTGCTGCAGTCGGGGCAGGTGCCCATGAAGGTCTCGGCCTCGGCCGCGTAGTTGTTGAACGGCAGCTGCGGCTGCGCGTCCAGCGTCTCGGGCAGCTCCACCACCTCCGTGCGGCCGCCCACCGCCTCGGGGATCAGCTCCTGCTGCACGCCCTGCTTCTCCCGCTCGCGCAGCCCCAGCGCCTGGGCAATGGCGTCGGGCACCGAGAGCACCTTGTTGTCGCCGAAGCCGATGGCGCGGTCGGACGAGATGCCGCGCAGCTGGCTGTAGACGTCGTTCACCGGGATGCCGAAGCGCAGCGCCAGCGAGATCAGCCGGCCGATCGCCTCCACGTCGGCCATGGCCACCGAGCCCGCCTTGCCCAGCGTGGCGAACACCTCGAACGGGTTGCGGCCCTCGTCCTCGTTGATGGTCACGAACACGTCGCCCAGCGGGCTGCTCATCTTGCGCGTAGTGCCGCTGAGCACGGTGGGGCGCTTGCGCTTGTGGCGGCGCGCCTGCGCGTTCACGTGCTCCGCCTGGCTCAGTTCGCCGCGCAGCCGCGTCATCTCGCGCTCCAGCTTGGCCATGCGCTCGCGCGCCTCCGCCAGCTCCGCCTCGGCCGCGGTCACCTTGGCCGCGTCCTCGGCCACCTGCGCCGGCGTCTTGGTCGCGCCCGTGGAAAGCACCTGGCCGTCGCGGGAGCCGTCGCGGTACACCGTGACGCCCTTGCACCCCAGGTTGAACGCCATCTCGTAGATCTTGCGGACGTCGTCTACGCTGGCCTCGTTGGGGAAGTTGGTCGTCTTGCTGATGGCGCTGTCGCAGTGCTCCTGGAACGCCGCCTGCGACCGCACGTGCCACTCGGGCGTGATGTCGTGCGCCGTGGAGAACGCGCGCTGGATGGCCTCGGGCACCTCGGCAAAGTGGATGTGGCCTTCGCGGGCGATGCGCTCCATCAGGTCGTCGCTGTACCAGCCGCCGTCCTTCGCCGCCTTCACGAAGTCCTCGTTCACGTCCGGCATC
>DASQBH010001311.1:0-2491 GCA_035635315.1 Longimicrobium sp. | reverse complement strand
TGCGAGAGTGCGAGAGTGCGAGAGTGCGAGAGTGCGAGAGTGCGAGAGTGCGAGAGTGCGAGAGTGCGAGAGTGCGTGAGTGCGGAACGGGTGAGCGGGTGAGCGGGTGATCTCGGCGCGAGGGTTGCTACCGCTTTCCCGGCGCAAGCAGGATAGAATCGTTTCCGTCCCCGTACACGCCTCACCGGGAGAAGCCGCTGATGCGAAAGATCCGCCTGGACGTGGAAGCGCTGGCCGTGGATTCGTTCTTTCCGGCCGGCGGAGAGGGGAAGCGGGCCGGAACCGTGCAGGGCCACCAGATTGCCGTTCCCACCACGGACACCGGAATTCACGGCTGCTACGCGTGCCCGCACACGGTGCTGGAGACCTGCCTTACCTGTCCGCGCACCACGAACGTCTGCCCCCAGACCAGGGTCTGCGGTTAGCGGGCCGTTGCGAACGCGCCAGGCGATGATTGCACCCTCTCCCACACGTCGTGAGAGAGGGTGTGAACTTTCAGGATCTCCAGATCGGGCGCGGAGAATTTGCCGTGGGCTGCGGTGGCACAAGCTTGCGCCCCGCCACCCGCGCCCGTATATGAACGCCGCCGCGCGGGTGCGCGGGGGCAGGTTTTCGCTATTCCATGGAGCAGGCGCGTGAGCGACGGGATCACGGACATCACCATCATCGGCGGCGGGCCCACGGGGCTCTTTGCCGCCTTTTACGCGGGGCTGCGCGGCGTAAGCTGCCGCATCGTTGACGCGCTGCCGCAGCTGGGCGGGCAGCTGATGGCCCTGTATCCCGAAAAGTACATCTTCGACGTGGGCGGGCTGCCCAAGATCCTGGCCAAGGACCTGGCGAAGAACATGATCGAGCAGGGGACGCAGTTCGGCCCCGAGGTGGTGCTGGAGGCCGAGGTGCAGCAGCTGATCCCCGAGGACGGCCACATCCGCCTGGTCACGCCGCGCGGCGAGTTCCTTACGAAGACGGTGTGCATCACGGCCGGCAAGGGCGCACTGAACCCGCGCGTGCTGGAGTGCCCGGGATGGAACGAGCACTACGGTCAGGAAGGCGGCGTGCACACGCACGTGCGCCAGCCCGAGGACTTTCGCGGCAAGCGCGTGCTGATCGTGGGCGGCGGCGACTCGGCGGTGGACTGGGTGCTGGGGCTGCGCGGCATCGCGCGCGAGATCACGCTCATCCACCGCCGCGACGAGTTCCGCGCGCACAAGAGCACGGTGCTGGAGATGCGCGAAGCCGCCGCGGCCGGCGCCGTCAGCATCCGCACGCCGTTCGAGGTCAAGGAGATCCACGGCGAGAACAGCTGCGTGGCCCGCGTCACGATGTTCAACAGCGAGACGAAGGACGAGGAGCAGATCGACGTCGAAGCCGTGATCGCCCTCCTCGGCTTCAAGCCCGACCTGGGCCCCATCAGCAACTGGGGGCTGGAACTGCAGCGCAACACCATCAAGGTCTCGCAGTTGATGGAGACGAACATCCCCGGCGTCTATGCCGCGGGCGACGTCGTTCACTATCCCGGCAAGCTGGAGCTGATTGCGACAGGCTACGGCGAGGCGGCCATCGCGGTGAACAATGCCGTGCACCACATCAACCCCAAGGCGCGCGTCAGCCCCGGGCACAGCACCAATCTGAAGGTTTTCGCGCAGGAAGACGGAGAGTAATGGCATCCGCCGGCCCCGTCGCGCTTGTCACCGGGGGCGCGGTCCGCGTGGGCCGCGCGATCTCGTCCGCACTCGCGGAAGATGGGTATCGGCTGATCATCCACTACAACTCGTCCTCAGGGCCGGCGGACGAGCTGGTGGATGAGGTCCGCGCGAAGGGCGGGGAAGCGGTGGCGATCGGGGTGGATCTGGCGGATGCGGAGGCGGTGCGGCGGCTGGCCAGTGAAGCGGTCGCGGCGTTCGGCGGGGTGGACCTGCTCGTCAACAACGCGTCCGTCTTCCCGGCGGAGCGGCTGGAGGAGACGGACGAGGCGCTGTGGGATCACACTATGGCGGTGAACCTGAAGGCTCCGTTCTTCCTGATCCGGCACCTCGCGGCGACGCTGCGGGAACGGCGCGGCGTCGTCATCAACATGGCGGACCTCGCGGGGATCCAGACCTGGGCGGCGTACGCGGCGCACGGGATCAGCAAGGCGGGCGTCATCCACCTGACGCGCGTGGCTGCCCGCTCGCTGGCGCCGGAGGTGCGCGTGAACGGCATTGCGCCGGGCACCGTGCTGCCGCCGGAGAGCATGTCGGACGAGGAGATCCGCCTGCTCGCGGAGCGCGCGCCGCTCAAGAAGAACGGCAGCCCGGATGATGTCGTCCGCGCGCTCCGCTATCTCCTGCAGGCCGACTTCGTCACCGGCGAGACGCTGGTGGTGGATGGCGGCCGCCTGCTTCGCGGTTGAAAGATCGGGCCTCATTCTCATACCGAATCCGCAAAAGGAACACGGATACGAGATGGCGGACGGTGTCATTCTGAGGAAGGCGCACCCACAATCCTGTCC
>DASQBH010001310.1:0-2310 GCA_035635315.1 Longimicrobium sp. | reverse complement strand
GAAGCCCCGCGCAGTTTGCGGGGCTTTCCGCTGTTCCAGCCGCGGGTTCACCCGCCCGGGTAAGGTGCGGGCCGACGACACACCGCACGCAGATCGAGCGTCTGATCGTGGCTTTGTGCCAGCCCCCCCGCCCGGCGAATGAATTCGCGGCTCGAAAAACGTGATGTCCGCCTGCGCGGACCGCTCGTGCCGTACGCTTGACCGTGTGCACACCCTCGGCCCCGTCCAGTTGAAGCCCCGCGCAGTTTGCGGGGCTTTCCGCTGTTCCAGCCGCGGGTTCACCCGCCCGGGAGACACCCGCCGGCGACGCCTCCACATCACACCATCACACCCGTACTCCCGCACCTTCGCACTCCCGCACTTTCGCACTCCCGCACTTCACTCCAACGGGCACTGCAGCCACGCCGCCTGCGCCGCCAGCCCATGCCCTCCGGACTCGCTGGTGAGCACCACCGTGCCGTCGGCGCGCATGGCCACGCCCTCGCCCTGCGGCTCCTGGAGCGGCGTCAGGTCCATGCTGAAGGCGGGCTGGCCGCCCCCCAGCAGGTCCGCCGTGCGGTACAGCAGCAGGCGCGCGTAGGTGCGCACCGCCACCCACCGCCCGTCCTGCGACGCCCCCGCGCCCGTCACCGCGTCGCCGGGGCTGTCGGGCTCGGCGGCCAGCGTGCGGACGCGCACCAGGTCCACCGGCCCGGGCTGCAGCGGCGTGGGCCAGCGCCACAGCTCGATGCGGTTGTGCTGGCCCTTGTTGATGAGGTAAATCGCGCCGTCCGTGGTCACGAACATGGCCTCCGTGTCGCGGCCGTCGCCGGGAAAGCGGGCGCGGAACTGCTCCGCCGGCCGCGTGACGGAATCCGACAGCGCGGGCATCGGCGCGCGCCAGAGCGTGATCTCGCGCTGGCGGCTGCTGTTGTTGCCGATGTCGCCCAGGTACACGCAGTCGCCGCCGGGGCAGGGGCCCACGGCCACGTCTTCCCAGTCGCGGTTGCGGGCGCCGGCCACCACCACCTGTCCCACCGCCTGCCCGTCGGGGCCGAAGGCGAAGATCACCGGGTCCGCGCCGCTGTCGCCGTGGGTCCAGAACACGCCCTCCGCGCGGGGGTCGAACGCCACGCCGCTGCTCTCGCCCACGTCCGACGGCAGCGCCACGGCGTTGCGGGCGATGCGGCACGTCTGCTCCACGGCCGCGGACTTCCCCCCGTCCGCCGGCTCCTCGCCCTCCGCGCCGGCCCGCTCGCACCCCGCGGACAGCACGAGGGCCGCGACGGAGAGCGCGGCCCGCATCCTCGTCATCTGCATCCATCCAGACCGGTTCATGTGTCCTCGATGACGATCGGCGGGCGGCCGGCGTCGCGCTCTTCGGCCGGCGTGTCGCGGGGCGCGGGCTCGGGGCGCTGGTAGTAGGTGCCGTCGGCGCCCAGCTCCCACAGGTCGGGGCGCGCCAGGTCGTGCTCCAGGATGGCGTCCAGCCGCGCGCGGTGCGCGGGGTCGATGATCGGCACCGCCACCTCCACCCGGCGGCTCAGGTTGCGCGTGCGCCAGTCCGCCGAGCCGATGTAGTACTCCGCATCGCCCCCGTTGTTGAAGCGGAAGATGCGCTCGTGCTCCAGGTACCGCCCCAGCGCGCTGTACACGCGGATGTTCTCCGACAGCCCCGCCACCCCCGGCCGCAGCGAGCAGATGCCGCGCACCAGCAGGTCGATCCTTACTCCCGCCTCGGACGCCCGGTAGAGCGCGGCGATGATCTCGCGGTCCGCCAAGCCGTTGAACTTGGCCGTGATGTGCCCCTCGCGGCCCTCCCGCGCGTGCTCCGCCTCGCGGTCCATCATCTCGATGAAGCGGCTGCGCATGGTCGTCGGCGCCACGAGGAGCTGCCGGTAGTCGTCGCGCAGCACGCCGCCGGTAAGGGAGTTGAACACCTCGTTGAGCTCCGCCCCCAGCGCCGGGTCCGCCGACAGCAGCCCCAGGTCGGTGTAGAAGCCGGCCGTGCTGGCGTTCAGGTTTCCCGTGCCGATGTAGGCGTAGCGCCGCGTCCCCGCCGGCTCGCGGCGCACGATGAGGGCGATCTTGGCGTGCACCTTGAGCCCGGGGACGCCGTAGATGACGTGGATGCCGAACGAGCGCAGGTGCCGCGCCCACTGGATGTTGCTCAGCTCGTCGAACCGCGCCGTGAGCTCCACGAGCGCCACCACCTGCTTGCCCTGCGAGGCCGCCCGCGACAGGGCCTCCACGATGCGCGACCGGGCGTTGGTGCGGTAGAGCGCCAGCTTGATGGCCAGCACGTCGGGGTCCTCCGCCGCCTCCACCACC
>DASQBH010001309.1:0-3102 GCA_035635315.1 Longimicrobium sp. | reverse complement strand
CCTTTACGCGCAGCAGCACAGGGACTTGCGCCGACACCAGCTGCTCGTTGAGATACGACTGTGGCTTCCGCGCGATCTGTTTCGACATCGTTCACCATCCGATTGTCCTCGTCGCGGCCCTCTCAGTGGCTTCCGCAGCCGCGAGAACCCTGCACTACCCGCACCCTTGCTTCAGCGGCCTTTCCGGCGCCGAACCGCGGGACTAGGTCTACCGGTCGGCATGTTCGCCGCGACAATCAGAGATCGGTCACCGTCCACCGCGGTATTCACCAGCTGTGTCACGGCGTCGGTGTGCTCCAGCCGCGAGCCTATCCACCCGGCCTGGAGCAGGTCGACAAAATGCGAGTTCGTCAGATAGCGGCCCGCATTTTCGAAGGTAACGATTCGGCCGCCGCGCGGGCCTTGGACCTCCCCGGATTCCAGCAAGACGTCCCAGTAATCGAGCGGCAGATACATGCCTCCGATCATCTTCGTCGAATGCGGCTCCAGCACGATGGAACTGCAGAGCTTCAAGTAGAACAGGCCGGGATGCAACCGGTAGCTGTGGCGCTCCGCTGCCGATGGGATCGGCGGGTGCTCGCGCATGAACCTCCGCATCCGCTCCATTTCACGCTCGTAAGACTTGCCCCCCGGCCGATACCCGAGGATCTTCCCTTTCTTGCGCATGCTCTTGTACTGCACCAGCACATACGAGCGGTACTGGTGGTGGTAATACAGGAGGTCCACGCCGAGCGTGTGCTCGACCTTGGTACGGTTCACGTTCATCACCGTCAGCCGGGTGCCCTCCTGCTCGAACACCACGGTCCCTACGTGGTATCGGTCGAGCATGCGCCAGCCGCTGCCGAATACGCCTGCGTCATGGCCGATCGCCTGGTCTTCGGTGATTGAGGCTTCGCGCAGCCCCGTTAGAAACGGCGCCGTCCCGTCCACGTCTGGATCCACGTCGACCAGGCGAGCGGGGTCGAACCCCGATGCGCGAAGCGCCAGGTTGACCGCATCGCGCTCCTGGGCGACGACAGCCTGGGCTTCTCCACTCACCCGCTTCGGAGTCGCCAAACGCCGCAGGCGCTCAATCACAGGATGGAGATCGGGACGGATCGCGATCAGCGCATCGAGTACGTGCGCCCAGGTCGCGGGTGGGACGGCCGATCCGGAATTGATCGCGTCCTCGAACGGCCGGCTAAACCTCTCAGGGATCCGGCTCAGGATCTCGTCCACGCCCACCGGCTGGTCGAACGGCTCCAGGTCGGAAACCCGGACCCGCCTCTTCCCCGTCGCGACGGGCGCCGACCGGTGCACAAGGCCGATGAACTCGAGCTGCGTCCCGTAGCTCGAGATCAGCACCAGTGACGTCTGCGGCAGCTTCCAATCACTCGTGCTCACTACGTCGGTGAAGCCGGCGGTCCGTTCGATCGAGGACATGATTGGTCCCCCGAACGCGTCCACATCTTCCCCGATGACGATCACCGCACCGACAGCCTCGGCCATTTTGGGTCTCTCCAGCCTTGCGGCGCCGGCACCGACGCCGTTTTCCTTATGCAATCTCCGCGGCCCGGAGAAGGTGCCCAAACGCATAGTGGGACGGCAAGGCCCGTGCGTCTGATAACCCGGCCTTGTCACGGATTCTGTCACGGACCCACGTGTGGAGCTTCTTCCCAAGGCATTGCAGCGCCACCGCAGCGGCCGCTGAAATTCGGAATTTTCCCCGGAGAGAAACGACTCACGGATGAACAGCCCCAACCCGCTGAGAGAGCTCACGCTCGCGCGCATCCGCTCATTCGTGCGCGAACCGGAGGCACTGTTCTGGACCTTCGGCTTTCCGATCATCATGGCGCTAGGGCTCGGGATCGCATTCCGCGAGCGGCCGACGGAGCGAGCGGCGGTCGGCGTCGAGCGCGGTTCCGTGGCCGAGCGGTACGCGCCGGCGCTTGGCCGATCTTCCGAGGTAGAGCTTGAGATTCTCTCGCCGGATTCTGCCGAGGACGCCATCCGCAGAGGAGAGATCGCAGTCCTGCTCACCGGGCGTGACGTGCTCACCTACCGCTACGATCCCGCGCGCGCCGAGAGCCGGAGCGCGCAACTCGTCGCCGACCGCGTGGTGCAGCGCGCGGCGGGGGCAACGGACCGGGTGCCCAGCATCCAGGACCGCGACCGGCGCCCCGGCGGCCGGTACATCGACTGGGTGCTGCCGGGTCTAATTGGAATGAATTTGATGTCGACGGGGATGTGGGGGATGGGCTTCGGGCTGGTGCAGATGCGACAGAAGAAGCAGCTCAAGCGCATGTCCAGCACCCCCATGCGCAAGCGCGACTTTCTGCTGGCGCAGATCCTGGCGCGCCTTTCGTTCATCGCGCTGGAGGTGCCGCCGATCGTGCTGTTCGCCTGGCTGGCGTTCGGGGTACGGGTGCAGGGGTCGCTGCTGGCGCTGACGCTGGTGGTTACGCTGGGGGCGATGACGTTCGCGGGGCTGGGGCTGCTGGCGTCCTCGCGGGCGAAGACCATCGAAGGCGTGAGCGGCCTGCTGAACCTGGTGATGCTGCCGATGTTCGTGCTCTCCGGCGTGTTCTTTCCCGCCAGCCGCTACCCCGACGCCCTGCAGCCCGTGGTGCAGGCCCTCCCCCTCACCGCGTTGAACGACGCCCTGCGCGCCGTCTACAGCGACGCGCTCCCCCTCGGCGGCTACGCCGTGGAGCTGGCGATCCTGGCCGCGTGGATGGTCCTGGGCTTCCTTCTCTCGCTGCGCTTTTTCCGCTGGCAGTAGTCCGCGCATCCCGGACCAACGACCGGATACCGGGTCGGAAGAAGATCGACCTCTGGACAGCGTGCCGCTCACCTCGATCGTGGAGTGGGTGGATGGTTCTCAAGATCGCGCATCAGGTGGTCGAGACGGCTTGTTCCTGTGCGCCGCGGAAATGATCCAGCGATCCGCATCCCTCCCCCCAAAAACGCGGATGGGCCCCTGCCGCTCTTCCATCCCTCCTCCGTTCCCGACATCCCACGCCGGCTCGTGCCTCGTCGACCGCCACGCCACGCCGTCCGCTCTCATCAATCAGGCTTCGAATCGTGAGAGCGGAGGAAACGGCACGAGAAAACTCTGCTGAC
>DASQBH010001308.1:0-6607 GCA_035635315.1 Longimicrobium sp. | reverse complement strand
GGCGGCGGCGGGCACGTTCGCGGGCGCGTTGGCGGGCGCGGGCTCGCGCGGCGGCCGCCGCGCGCTCGGCGGCTTCGATGGCGGCGGGGCTGCCGGGGCGGGGCGTGATCGGCTGGTCGCTGATCGCCTTGGCCGCCAGGTCCGCCACGCGCCCGCGGATGCGCAGGATGTCGCCCTGGCCGCCGCCGGGATAGGTGCGGTTGGTGAGCACGATCACGAACAGATCCTTCGTGGGATCGATCCAGATGGAGGTGCCCGTGAAGCCCGTGTGCCCGAACGACCGCTCCGACAGGTAGCTCCCCGCCGAGCTGCGCGCCGCGGGCGTGTCCCACCCCAGCGCGCGCGTCCCCGCGTTGGGCTGCTTGCGGATGAAGGCGGCCACGGTGCCGTTCTGCCAGATGCGCCGCGTGCCGTACGCGCCCCCGTTCAGCAGCGTCTGCGCGTAGACGGACAGGTCCCACGCCGTCGAAAAGAGCCCCGCGTGCCCCGCCACGCCCCCCAGCCGGTACGCGTTCCCATCATGCACCACGCCGTCCACCTCGTAGGGACGCTCCCGGCCCGGCATGGCCGAGGGCACGGTGCGGCGCTGCAGCTCGGGCGGGGGAAGGTAGAAGGTGTTCTGCATCCCCAGCGGGCCAAAGATGCGGCGGGCCAGAAAGCGGTCCATCGGCTCGTCGGCCACGCGGCGCACGGCCTCGGCCATCAGGATCATCCCGAAGTCGCTGTACACCATCCGCTCCCCGGGCTGCGTCACCAGGTCCGTGCGCATCACCTGCCGCAGCGCCTGCTCGGGCGACGACGCGCTGCCGTACAGCCAGTCGCCCGCGGGAAGGCCGGCGGTGTGCGTGAGCAGCTGCCGCACGGTGATGTCGCCGCGCCCCTCGCCGCGGTAGCCGGGGACGTAGCGGCGCACGGGGGCGCCGATCTCCAGCCTGTCGTCGTCCACCAGCGCCATCACCGCCGCCGTGGTGCCGACGACCTTGGACAGCGAGGCGATGTCGAAGAGGGTAGAGCGCGGGTCCACCGGCTGCCCGCTGGTGCGCCCGTACCCCTGCAGCTTCACCAGCCGCCCGCGCCGCCCGATGGCGACGGCCGCCGCGGTAAAGACGGTGTCGGAGAGGGCGATGCGCATCACGCTGTCGATGCGGGCCAGCGAATCCACACGCATGCCGACGGAGTCCGGCGACGTGAGCCGCAGCATCCGCGCGGGGGGCCAGACCGTCCCCGCGGGCACCCGCCGCCCCGCCGTGGAGTCCAGCACCGCCGCCGCGGCCGCGCGCTGCGCCAGCGGTCCCGTGCCGCGGACCAGGACCAGCGAGGTGGCGGAGGGCGCGGGCGCGTCCACGGCGGGAAAGAAGTCGATCCACACGATGCGCCGCGCCGTCGTGTCCCGGCGCAGCACCGCCAGCCGCGAGGCCGGGACGGTGTCGCGCGCGGCGGAATCCGGCTGCGGGAGCGCGGGAACGATGCGGTTCACCACCTCCGGGCGCGCGCCGGGAAAGGCGGCGGCGACCACGCAGTCCGCGTCCGCGGCGGCAAAGGGGACGCGCGCCGTCACCAGCGGTCCGCGGCGCGGCAGGCGGTCCGTGCGCAGGTGGGTCAGCCCGGGGATGGCGGCCGTCAGCGCGGCGGAAAGAGGCCGCGCCAGGACGCGGCGGTCCGTCACCAGCACCGTCTTGCGGCAGCCGCGCAGGGCGTCGCGCGGGGTGCGGCCCAGGACGGTGAGCGCGGCGCGGTGCGCGGTGGCGGCGAGGGTATCGGCGCCTGCGATGGAACGCGGGGGATCGGGCGCCTTGGCGCTCCCCCGGGCGTCCGTCTCCGCCTGCGCCTGCATCCCCAGCCCCAGCTTTTCCTTGGCGGCGAAGACGCGGCCCACGGAAGCGTCGATCATGATCTGGGGGATGCGGCCGGACTCCACCGCCTGCACGATGGCGTCGATGGCGACCTTCGGATCCTCCACGCCCACGAGCAGGTCCGCCCCCGCGGCCACGGCGCGGACCGCCGCTTCGCCGGGGCCGTAGCGCAGGACCAGGGGCGCGGGCGGGGCCAGGTCCTCGATCACCAGCCCGTCGAACCCCAGGTCGCGCCGCAGCACGCCGGTCACGAACACCGGGTTGTCGGGCAGCGGCACGGAGTCGCGCGTAAGCGAGGGGATGGCGACGGAGGCCGGCTTCACCCCGCCGACGCCGCGCTCCAGCAGGGTGCGCAGCAGGTCCAGCTGCAGCGCTTCCGTCGCGGCGCGGTCCCACGCCAGCACGCGGATGGACGAATCCGCCGGCTCCGGCCCCGGCGACAGCGCGCGGACGCCGACGACCAGCCCCGCATCCACCAGTCCCCCGGCGTAGTCCGCGAACGCGCGCTCCGCGTGCGCGCCCGAGGGGCCCGGGAGCGCGGCGGCGTAGGGAAAGGACGGGGCGGAAAGGAGGCCGAAGTTGATGCCGAGCGGCCGCGCGCTCTCCGCCGCGCGCGCCGCGATCCGCCCGACCGCCTCGTCGTCCAGCGCGCCCAAGGAGGCGGGGGGCGGAAGCTCTTCCGCCCCCTCCAGCGCGCCGCCCACGCCGCGGTCCAGATCCGCGATCACCAGCAGCGGGCGGCGCGCCATCCGCTGCAGCAGCGCGATCCGCCGCTCGGCCACGGCTGCGGAGCCGGGAAGAAGGCGGATGCCCCCCACCGCCTCCGCCGCCAGCCCGCGGGCGAGAACGGTGTCCTGCGCGGGCCGCGCGTCGGCGCCCACGTAGACGGCGGGCGCCACCATCTGCGCCACCTTCTCGCGCAGCGGCATGCGCGCCACCCGCTCGCGCGCCCAGGGCGACACGTCGTCGCGGCAGGCGGCCAGCGCCAGCGCGGCGGCGAGCACCATGAGGATGCGGCGGGGGCGGGCGCGGGAAAGCCGGCGGACGACGTGCAACGCTGCGGACGGTACGGGTGTCGGGAATCAACGGGCGAAAACGGTCCGGAGCACCTGGGGCGCAGGAAACGGACCGGGGCGCACGTGGGACACCGCTGGTGCAGGTCCGTGGCACAAATGCCGCATTCCGTGCATCCTGCCCGGGGTTCCACAAGGCAGAATCAAGAGGGATCAGGCCGCGGTGCATGGTCCGGCTCTTGCCCTGCGATGGAATGCCGCCCGCATCCGCGATCTGCCGATGCGGGCCGAGGAGCGCCGCCCACTGCCCGACTTCCGGGCGCCGATCCAACCCGAAATCCCGGCGTGCCCGCTTGCGGGCCCCGCTTTGCAGGAACTCATTCGCCCGGCCGTCCGCGCCGGCGCAACGACCGCCGCACCCGATGAACGACAGTCCCGCCACCGTTTTTGTCGCCGATGACAACCCCTCCATTCTGCAGGGCCTGGATCGCGCGCTGAAGGTTACCGGCTACCACGTCCGCACCGCCGTGAGCGGCCGGGGCGTGCTGGACCTGCTGGAGCAGGCGGACGTGATGCCCGACCTGCTGCTGCTGGACGTGATGATGCCCGAGATGAGCGGGCTGGAGGTTCTGCGGACGCTGCGGATGGACCCGCGCTTCGTCGACATTCCCGTCGTGCTGATCACCGCCACCAACGACGGCGCCCTTCCCGTATCCGCCCTGCGCGACGGCGCGGTGGACTTCCTTACCAAGCCGTTTCGCCTGGACGAGCTGCTGGCGCGGGTGGAAAGCCACGTGCGCCGCAACCGCGACCTGCGCCGCGCCCGCGAGGCCGCGCGCATGCGGCTGCAGGCCATCGACCTGATCCGCGAGCTGAACCGCGTGGTGACGGCGGACGAGATGTTCCACCTGGTCACCTCGCGCACCTCGGAGATCCTGGGCGTGGGCCGCTGCTCGGTGCTGGTGGTGCAGGAGGGCGAGACGGTGGCGCGGGTGGCGGCGAGCTCCGAGGCGGAGCTGACGGACGGGCTGGAGCTGGACCTGGCGCTGTACCCCGAGGTGCGGCAGGCGCTGGAGACGCGGCGGCCGGTGCTGGTGCGCGACGTGGCCACCTCGCCGCTGTTCGACGGCGTGCGCGCGGAGTGGGACCGGCGCGGGATGCCGCTGCCGCTGCGCTCCGTGATCGTGGTCCCCTTCCCCATCACCGAGCAGCTGACGGGGGTGTTCGTGGAGCGCGCCACGATCGACGAGCCGGTGCTGGGCGACGAGGCGGCGGAGCTGGCGGAGCGGGTGGTGGAGGCGATCGTCCAGGCGTGCGGCCGCGTGCAGCTCTTTCAAAAGCTGGTGGAGCAGCGAAAGCGGCTGCACGACCTGGCGCACACGGACGAGCTCACGGGGTGCGACACGCGCCGGTCCATCATCACCTTTCTGGAGAACGAGCTGGACGAGGCGCGCACCAGCGGAACACCGCTCAGCATCGTGATCCTGGACCTGGACCGCTTCAAGGAGATCAACGACACCTGCGGCCACCTGGCGGGCGACGCGGTGCTGCGGGCGCTGGGGGCGTGGCTGGGCTCGGAGGGGCTGCGGATGAACGACCGCGCCGGCCGCTACGGCGGCGACGAGTTCGTGGTCGTCCTCCCCGGCACCCCCGCGGCCGGCGCCGCCGCGCTGGCGGAGCGCGCCCGCGTCCACTTTGCCGGCATCCCTTTCGTCTTCGGCGACACGGCGGTGCAGGGCTCGCTGAGCGCCGGCGTGGCCAGCTGGCCCGAGGTGGACGCGGGGACGGCGGAGGAGCTGATCTCGCTGGCCGATACGGCGCTGTACCAGGCCAAGCAGCAGGGCCGCAATCGCACCTGCATCACGCCGGCGGCGGCGGTGGCGTAGGGGAAGAAGTGCGAAAGTGCGAGAGTGCGAGAGTGGGTCTTCACTTTCGCACTCTCGCACTTTCGCACTCTCGCACTGGGTCTTCGGCGCGGAACCTGCGGGTCGCGCGGAGTCGTGAACCCGAACCAAACCCGCGCACCGCAATGACCTACCGTCCGCTCATCGCCGTCACCACCACCATGTGGCCGGGGGGCGTGCACAACCTCCCCCGGGTGCAGCTGAACGCGGCGTACATCACCGCGGTCGAGGCGCCGGGGGCCGCGGCGGTGCCGCTTACGCCGGCGCAGGGCGAAGAGTCCATCCGCCGCGTCCTGGGGGTGTGCCACGGGCTGCTGCTCACCGGCGGCGAGGACGTGGACCCGGCGCGCTACGGCCAGACCACGCTGCCGCAGGTGGAGGAGATCAACCCCGAGCGCGACGAGATGGAGATCACCGCGGTGCACGAGGCGGTGCGGCGGGGGATGCCGATCATGGCCATCTGCCGGGGGATCCAGCTGCTGAACGTGGCGCTGGGCGGCACGCTCTACCAGGACATCCCCTCGCAGCTGGGTGGCGACGTGCTGCACGAGCAGCAGGCGCCCGTCAACGAGCGCTGGCACGCGGGGCGGGTGGAGCCCGGCTCCGGGCTGGAGCGCATCTTCGGCTCCACGGCGCTCTTCATCAACTCGTTCCACCACCAGGCCGTGCGCGACCTGGCGCCCTCGCTGGTGGCGACGGTGTGGGCCGAGGACGGGATCGTGGAGGGGGTGGAGGGGCGCGACCACCCGTGGATGTACGGCGTGCAGTGGCACCCGGAGCGCGGCGAGGCGCACGGCCCCGCCGGCGACCACCGCGACCCCGACCGGCGCCTCTTCTGGGCGTTCGTGCAGGCCTGCCGCGAGTTCGCCGACGGCGCGGGCGACCGCGAGGACGCACCGCAGCTCGCCCAGGCAGGCCCCGGCTGATCCGGTATCCGGTCCGGGACACAAAAAACGAGCGGTGACTTCCTCAGGGAGGCGCCGCTCGTTCGCTTGCCCGTACGATGCACTCCGGCGCCGATCGAAGGATCTCGCCGGCAGAACCGTGGGCTTGGCTCCACGCCGTGAATCCAGCCCCGCAGCGACCGAGAGAAGGTCCTTCGGTCGCGCGCAACTCCTTGAGTGACTTATGGCTACACGTGGTGCGCTCCCTCAGGATGACAACACTTCCTCACGCCACTTTCGCACTTTCGCACTTTCGCACTTTCGCACTTTCGCACTCCCGCACTCCCGCACTCCCGCACTCACGCACTTCCTACGTCCCGCCGGAGCGGTCGAAGGCGCGGGCGTTTTCTTCGATGTTGTCCAGCACCATCTCGGGGTGCACGTCGCGGGCGAGCTCGTCCAGCTCGGGGTCCAGCGCGTCCTCGATCCCCATCCGCTCCGCCACCTGCTGCACCAGCGACAGCATCCGCGAGATCTCGTGCTCCGAAAGCAGGCTGATCTGCAGGTCCAGGTCGGCGCGCTTGTCGGCCAGCTCCGACATGCGGTTCTGGCTGATGAGCACGAAGGTGGAGAGAAAGATGGCCTCCACCGACGCCGCCATGGCCAGGATCACGAACGACGGATCGAAGCGCGGCAGCCCGGGAACGATCCCCAGGTTGATGAAGATCCAGCTTCCGAACAGCACCAGGTGGATGTAGACGAACCGCATGCTGCCGGTAAAGCGCGTCACCCCGTCGGCGATGCGCTCGGAGCGGGGCTTGGCACGCTCTTCGTCAACGCGGCGGGCCAGCAGCGCGCGGACGTTGCGGTCCACCACGCGCGCCAGGCTGCGGCGCCCGCGAAGCCGCGGGTGCTCTGCGTCGATCGGGTCGATGGGATCTGCCTCGCGGCCC
>DASQBH010001307.1:0-6463 GCA_035635315.1 Longimicrobium sp. | reverse complement strand
CACTGATCTCCGCCACGGCCGCGTCGATCTCGCGGATGGGGAGCCCCGTCTCGCCGGCCATGCGCGCAAAGGGCTCGCGCCAGTCGTCCGGCGGCTGGAGGGCGGGCGGCCAGGGGTGCGTGCCCCGGCGGCCAAAGACCTCGGCGCACGCCGCCGCGACGGCCGCGTGGTCCTGGACGAACTGGCGCAGCAGAAGCAGGTCCACCAGGTCGCGGAACCGGTCGTTGGCCCGCCCGTCGGGCATGGGCCGGGTGACCGCGTGCAGCTTTTGCGCGACGTGGTGGCGCAGGGAAAGGCACTCCACCTCTTCCGGCCCCGTGATCCCGAAGTCCTCCAGCAGGGGAAAGCCGGGGACGAGCTCCACCTCCGTCTCCCCCTCCCGGTTCGCCACGTCCACCTCCACCGTGCCCCACTCGCGGCCCTGGAAGGAGACCTGCACCTTCACCCGCACGGCGCCGTTGGGCATGCGGTACTCCTCGCCCTTGCGGCGAAAGGTGAACCCCTCGTACTCCGTGGCCAGCGCCTCTTCCAGCGCGTCCAGCGGATCTCCCTCGTCCCGGTTCAGGATGACGTCCAGGTCGCGGGTGGCGCGTGCCCGGTCGCGCAGCCGCAGCTCCAGCGCGACCCCGCCCTTGATGACGAAGCGCGGGCCCGCGTCGTCGCCGCGCAGCGCCTGGCGAAGGGCGCCCGCCAGCGCCATGAACGAGATCAGCCGCCGCACGCGGGCCACGTCTGCCCCCGTCTCGCGTGCGTGGGCGGCAACGTACCGGGCGAGCGTTCTTTCGGAGGTGGCGTCTTTACGGTGCTTCTCACGGATCCTCCCCGTTCTGGTTGGCCCCGAGCAACTCCCGTTCGAGCCGGTCCGCCTGCGACACGCGCAGGTGGCCGGTGCGTCTGCCGTCGCGGATGGCCTGCCGCACCAGGGCCGGCCCCAGGTGCGCGGCGTGGCAGTCGCGGATGGTGCGCTCCGGCGTGGTGACCGGAACCCCCTCGTGCATCTGGCTGTCCGCCGGCCCCAGGCTGGCGCGGTGCACCACCAGCCCCGCGGGCAGCCGCCTGCGGACGCGGACGGAGCGCGGCAGGGTGATGTGGATCCTGGTGGGGCTCACGTCCGACAGGCCGTAGATGGCCAGTGCCGACTCGTGCGACACCACTCCCCGCGTGGAGAGCGGCCAGAGGCTGGCCTCCACGTACTGGTCCAGCGGGGAGGACGGAAACCGGCTCAGGCGGTAGACCCCCCAGCTCACCCGTTCCAGGACGCCGCGCGCGGCCATCTTGGCCAGCGTGCCCTTGCGCACGTTCACCGCCGCCGCCTGCGGTGTGGTGACGTAGCCGTTCTGCTCTTCGGCGATCTCGTAGATCGCGTTGTATGCGGCTCCAGACATGGCTCTGCGGCCAGAAGTTCGACAAAATGTCTACCTTTTGGCAGGGTAGCCGCCGGACCGCCACCTGTCAACGGCTGCCTTGTCAAAAGGTCGACAAAACGTCTACCTTTTGCCATGCCGCTTTCCACGAGCCGCTTGCCCCTACGACACACGAAATGTTACACGGCGAGTGCAAAGATGAAAAGAGTGAACACTCCGCTGTGTCCCCGCCGGGGGCCGGGCTTTTGCGCTGGAGGGCCGCAGGCGGCAGATTGTCGCAACGACGCCCGTCTTCATCCATCGAACGCTTTGCCTGACATGCCCTACGAGTCGCTGCCGGTGGTCCGGTCCGTCCGCAACGTGCTGCGCAACGCCTCGTCCAGCGACGAGGCCATCACCGGCGTGCTGGAGGCCGTGGGCGACAGCATGGGGTGGCTGGTGGGCGCGTTCTGGGCGCCGGAGGACGCCCAGGACGGCGACGGGACGCTGGTCTCGCGCTGCGTGTGGGCGGCGCGCATCCACAAGGGCACCGTGTTCGCCCACGAGACGGGGCAGATGCGGCTGGCGCACGGCGAGGGGCTGCCCGGCCGCGTGTGGACCACCGGCGAGACGCTGTGGATCGAGGACGTGGGGCAGGACGACAACTTTCCCCTGCAGGCCGCCGCCCGCACCGACGGGCTGCACGCCGCCGTCGCGTTTCCCGTCCGCCACGGCACGCAGGTGCTGGGGGTGCTGGAGTTCTTTACCGACCTGCTGCGCGCCCCCGTGCAGACGCTGCTCCCCGTCTTCGACCAGATCGGCGGCGACGTGGGAAAGTTCGTCGCGGGCGCGTGGGAGCCGGAACCGCTGGAAGACGCCGCCGCCGAGGGCGAGGCAGCGGCGGAGGAACCCCAGGGATGAAGCGGGCGCGCCACTGATTCCCGATTCGGCGCGATCGAGAAGCGGCTTAACGCAGAGGACGCCGGCATAAAGAGAGAGGACGCGGAGAACCGGTGTGGTTCTCCGCGTCCTCTCTTTCACCCCTGCATCATCCGCGTGAACCGCTTTTCCCGCCCGGCAGGGCGGGGGCCGCGGCTAGCACCAGCCGTTGGAGTCCACCCATACGGACACCCAGTCGCCCTTTACCGTGCCCGCGGCATCGGTGACCCAGAGGTCCACGCTGTAGTTCCATCCGAAGTTGTAGTACCAGAGATCCGGGCCGGTGCTCAACAGCGCGCCGTCCACGTACCACCGGTAGGTGTACGGCGGGGTGCCGCCCCCGACGCTGGAGGAGTAGTAGCACGACTGGTTCGGCAGCGCATGCGAGGAGCCGGAGATGTACACCGCGAGGGGCGGGGGGACGACCGACTGCACCTTGACGTTCTGCAGGACGATGGTGGGCGAGTTGCCGGTCGCGCTCTGCACCCAGGCACCCTGGTTCACCATCTCGATGGTGTTCACCTGCCCGTAGTTCACCAGCCCGGTGATGGTGAGCACGTAGTTGTAGGCCTTGCCGCCCGACACGTAGTACTGGTTGCTCGACGAGTTGTTGGCCGTGAAGTTGGGGCTCCAGAACAGCCCCCAGTACCGGTCGGCCTGGCCCCAGCCGGCTCCGCGGTTGGCGAAGTAGTTCTCCTTGAGATTGCCGCGGTTGGGATACGTGTAGATGCTGTCCTTGTTGAAGAGCAGGTTCGCGGTGACCGGCGTGCCGTTCACCTTGAGCTGCAGGATGGTGCTGTTGCCGGCGGTGCTGCCGTAGTTGATGCGCCCGTCAAAGCTCAGCCGGATCGTCCCCGACGACGGCATCGACACGTTCCACGTCACCGACGAGCCGTTGGTGAGGTTCAGGCCGCTGGCCAGCGTCTCGGTCCCCCCGTACACCAGCAGCCTGGGCGGCGTCTGAGGCGTGGGAACGAGCGGGGCGCTCCCATCGGAGCATGCGGTGAGACCGGCCGCCAGGCCGATCAGGAACGCCCGGCCCACCTTCGGGATTGCTGCTGTCATGGCATCCTCCGGTTTTCGGGGGTAACCGTGTGCCACGGGCGATCTCGCCCGCGAGGGTATTCTACGTATAATCCGCCATATTTAGAGAGTCAAAGGTTTTCTGATTCGCTTCCGGATCCCGCCCCTGGGGTGATCAGCTTCGCGCGCCGGGGGCGGCGTTGACAGCGTGGGCGGAGCGGGATAACTTCCGCCATGGAACCACGAAACACCCGCGTACGACCCCTGATGCCCGCCGACCTCCTCCCCCGCACGGGAGCCGAGGACCGGCGGGCTCGCCGCATTGTGGAGGCACGATGAACCGCCCGGACGCCACCGCCGCCCGCCTGGTGGGCGAGGGACTGACCTTCGACGACGTGCTGCTGGTGCCCCGCCGCTCGGCGGTGCTCCCCGCCGCCGCCGACCTGCGCACCCGCCTTACCCGCAGCATCGAGCTGGCCATTCCGCTGGTCTCGGCCGCCATGGACACCGTCACCGAGAGCCGGATGGCGATCACCATGGCGCGCGAAGGGGGGATCGGCATCATCCACAAGAACATGTCCATCGACCGGCAGGCCGAGGAGGTGGACCGGGTAAAGCGGTCCGAGAGCGGGATGATCGCCAAGCCGTTCACCATCGGCCCGCGCGAGACGCTGGGCGACGTGCTGCGGCTGATGGAGCGCTCCGCGGTCAGCGGCATCCCCGTGGTGGACGGCGGGCGCCTGGTCGGCATCATCACCAACCGCGACCTGCAGTTCGAGACGGACCGCTCGCGCCCCGTGCACGAGGTGATGACGGGCGCCGACCGGCTGGTGACGGCCCCCGTGGGCACCTCGCTGGACCAGGCGCGAGAGATCCTGCACCGCCACCGCATCGAAAAGCTGCCCATCGTCGACGCGGACGGCGCGCTGGTGGGGCTGATGACGGTCAAGGACATCCGCAAGCGCCAGCAGTTTCCCAACGCGGCCAAGGACGAGCGGGGCCGCCTGCGGGTGGGCGCCGCCATCGGCGCGTCGATGGGCGACGTGGACCGGGCGCGGGCGCTGGTGGAGGCGGGGGTGGACGTTCTCGTCGTCGACACGGCGCACGGGCACTCGCAGGGGGTGCTCGATGCCGTCGCGCGCATCCGCGAGGCGTTTCCCGACGCGCAGCTCATCGGCGGCAACGTGGCCACGCGCGATGCCGCGGAGGCGCTGGTGGAGCGGGGGGTGGACGCGGTAAAGGTGGGCGTGGGGCCGGGCTCCATCTGCACCACGCGCGTCGTCGCCGGCATCGGCGTGCCGCAGCTGACGGCGGTGATGGACGCGGTGGAGGGCGCCGCCGGGCGCGTGCCGGTGATCGCGGACGGCGGCATCAAGTACAGCGGCGACGTGGTAAAGGCGCTGGCGGCCGGCGCGCACACGGTGATGATGGGGTCGATGCTGGCCGGCACGGAGGAGAGCCCGGGCGAGGCGTTCCTGCTGGAGGGCCGCCGCTTCAAGATCGTGCGGGGGATGGGGTCGCTGGGGGCGATGAGCGAGGGGTCCGCCGACCGCTACTTCCAGGAGGGGAGCGACGCCCGCAAGTTCGTCCCCGAGGGGATCGAGGGGCGGGTGCCGTACAAGGGCCCCGCGTCCGACACCATCTACCAGCTCACCGGCGGCCTGCGCAGCGGGATGGGCTATCTGGGCTGCCCGGACATCGAGACGCTGCGCCGCGATCCGCAGTTCATGCGCATCACCGGCGCCGGCCTGCGCGAGAGCCATCCGCACGACGTGACGATCACCCGCGAGGCGCCGAACTACCACTCGTGATGGTGTGATGGGCCTCTGCTCCTCGCTCGTGGTCGAGGCTCAGGATCTGTGGTGGTGACGTGGAGCGGGGCCCCGCCTGATGGCGGAGCCCCGCTTTGTCATCTGCCGCCGCCGATTACAGCGGGTACGGCAGCGTGGTGAGGGTCAGGGCCCGGTAGAAGTTCAGCCGGCCGTTGCCGTAGCTGGTGTCGTAGCCGATCGGCCCCTTGTCGTCAGCCGTGCTCAGCAGGCGGTTGCGCAGCGCGGCGCCCGTCAGGCCCGTCTTCGAAGCCACCACGCCGGCAGTGCCGGTCACGTGCGGCGTCGCCATGGACGTGCCCTGCAGGTACGCGTAGCCGCCGCCCACGTACGCGCTCCAGATGCCCATCTCCTGCGTGGTGTTGCTGTACAGCTCGCCGCCCGGCGCCACGATGTCAAGCCCGGAGCCGTACTGCGAGTACGCCGTCTTGACGTCGCGCCAGTTGGTGGCGCCCACCGAGATGGAGTTCACGTTGCAGGCGGGGCAGGCAACGACGCCCGAACCGTTGTTGCCGGAGGCGGCGATTACCAGCACGCCCTTGGTGTTCACGGCGTAGTTGATGGCGTTCACCTCGGCGGTGGTGATGGTGGAGCCGCCCAGGCTCAGGTTCATCGCCACCATCCCCGGGTAGTCGGCCGCGGCGTAGATGGCGTTCACGATGTTCGACGTGGGGCAGCTTCCGGCGCCGGTGCAGACCTTCTGCACATGAACCTGCACGTTGGTGCCCGCACCGCTGACGCCCGCCACACCCACGGTGGTGCCTACCATGGTGCCGATGGTGTGCGTGCCGTGGCCGTTGTCGTCCTCGGGGAGCGCGTCACCGTTCGCCCAGTCCCAGCCCAGGATCAGCTTGCCGACCAGCTCCGGGTGGTCCGTGTCGGCGCCGGTGTCCAGGCTGCCGATGACCACCGGCGAGCCGCCCGCGCCGCTGCCCTCCACCATGTCGATGTCCGCGTCGGTGAGGGAGTTGTACCCCACCGGAAGCGGGTTGAACGGCGAGGTGTTGAAGCGCGCGAAGAGACCGCCGGGGTTGTAGAACGCCCACAGCCGCGGATCGATGGCGTTGATCCGGCGAATGTAGTTGGGGTGGGCGTACTCCACGTTCGGGTCGGAGGCCAGGCGGGCCGCCTCGGCGCGTTCCTGGCCGCTGGCCACGCGCAGCACAGAGATGCCGCTGCGGGCCACCAGGCGGCGCTCCAGCCGCAGGCCGGGAATCCTGGCCGTGAGCTCGCTGACGGGGGCGCCGTCCTTCATCTTGATAAGGATCTCGCCGGGTACCACCTCTTCGGCGGTCTGCTGAAGCGCGAGCGGTTCGGGGCGCGCTTCGG
>DASQBH010001306.1:0-2212 GCA_035635315.1 Longimicrobium sp. | reverse complement strand
CACGGCGACGGGGACGGACTCCTCGGCGTTGCGGAAGTCGGGGATGAGCGCCGCCGCCACCGTCACCGCGAAGACGAAGAGGCCCGCGCACGCCAGCACCAGGGCGATCCCCCGTCCCGGCCCCGTGCCGATCACCGCGCCCACCGTCCCGGACAGCGCGCCGCCCGGCATCATCATCGGCTGGAAGACGTGGTCGGCCAGCGGGCCGGCGGAAAGGTACGCCAGCGGCTGGGCGCTCCACGCCATCACCTGCATGGCGGCCATGGTGCGCCCCTGCAGGTCCGCCGGGATGCGCGGCATCCAGATGCGGAAGAAGCAGCCGTTCAGGATGGGAAAGCCGATGCAGATGCCGAACAGCGACGCGGCGATCAGCGGCGCGGACGGACGCAGCGACATCATCATGGTGCACAGGCCGGCCACCGCGCCCACCCCCAGGATCGCCAGCACGCGACGCTTGGGGCCGCCCGTCGCCGTCATCACCATGCTCCCCGCCAGCATGCCGAAGCCCACGAACGAGCCCACGGTCCCCAGCCCGGCCGGGTTGGTAAAGCTGAGCACCAGCGGCGGAAAGAGCACCCAGACGAAGCCCAGACCCAGGTTGATGAGGGTGAAGTAGCTCAGGTGCAGGCGCAGCGGGCGGTGCTGCAGGATGTAGGTCCAGCCGTGCGCCGCCTCGCGCAGGATCGATCCCTTGACCTTCTGCCCCTCCGCGGTGCGGGGGACCGGCGGAAAGCGCACCGCCATCAGCACCGCCACGGCGATGCCGAAGGTGATGAAGTCGATGACGATCACCCCGCCCAGGCCGATGAGCACCACCAGCACGCCGCCCAGCAGCGGCCCGGCGATCTGCGCGGTGGAGCGGGCCATGTTCATCAGCCCGCTGGCCCGCCCCAGGTGCTCGGCGGGGACCAGCAGCGCGGTGCTGGCGGCCCACGCGGGCTGCTGGAACGCGCGCATGGTGGCGGAGAAGGCGACGGCGATGCAGACGTGCCACACCTCCAGCGAGCCTGCCATGTAGAGCAGGGCGATGGCGAGCGTGCTGAGCGCGGCGCCGGTGTCGGCGGCGATCATGGTGCGGCGGCGGTCCCAGCGGTCCACCGCCGCGCCCGCGACGATGGACACCAGGATGCCGGGGAGCATCCCGAAGAGGAGGATGGCGCCGAAGGCGGTGGCGGACCTGGTGGTCTGGAAGACCCAGACGGCCACGCCGAACTCGGTGAGCGACGAGCCGATCATGGAGACCAGCTGGCCGGCCCACACCGTGCCGTACGTCCGCATTCCGGGCGGGAGGGACCTGAAGAGCTTCATCGACGGGTTACCGGTAAGGGGTTCAAAGGGTGGATGGGCTCAGCGGCCCGGGCGCACGGGTCGGGCGGCCAGGCGCGACGAGGCCTGTCCGCCGCCGCGGGGCGCGGCTGCGGGTGCGTCGTCGCGGCCGTCGCCGTCCAGGTACGCGGCCTGGGCCGCCACGGTGGTGTGGCGGAACAGGTCCAGCAGGGGGATCTCGCGCCCGCGCCGCTCCTCCAGGCGCGCGGCTACCTGGGCCAGCAGCAGCGAGTGCCCGCCCAGGTTGAAGAAGTTGTCGTCCACGCTCACCTCCTCCTTCCCCAGCACCTCGCGCCAGACGGCGGCCACCTCGCGCTCCGCCGGGGTGCGCGGGGGGACGCGGAGGGCCGTGCGCGCCGGCGCGGCGGCGGCGGGGTCGGGAAGGGCGCGGCGGTCCACCTTGCCGTTGGGCGTAAGCGGAAGCGCGTCCAGCACCACGAAGGCGCCGGGGACCATGTAGTCGGGCAGGCGCGCGGCCAGCGCGGCGCGCAGCGCGTCCGTCGAGGGCGGCTCGCCCTCCGCGACGACGTACGCCACCAGCCGCGCGTCGCCGGCGGCTTCTTCGCGCACGGCGGCCACGGCGGCGCGCACGCCCGGCTGCTCCGCCAGCGCCGCCTCGATCTCCGGCAGCTCGATGCGAAAGCCGCGCAGCTTGACCTGGAAGTCCATCCGCCCCAGGAACTCGAGTGCGAAAGTGCGAGAGTGCGAGAGTGCGAGAGTAGAACCGTCCGAAGCCTCGCACGCCTCATCGCCGTTCCACTTTCGCACTTCCGCACTTTCGCACTCTCGCACTTCCTTCCGCCGTACGCGGTCGCCCGTCCGGTACAGGCGCGCGCCGGGACGGCCGCCGAAGGCGTCGGGGACGAAGCGCTCCGCGGTCAGCCCC
>DASQBH010001305.1:0-2336 GCA_035635315.1 Longimicrobium sp. | reverse complement strand
CTGCTGGACGTGTGGCAGGGGTGGCACCGCGTGGGCGCGCCCATGCGCGACCGCTACACCCGCTTCGTGGAGCTTTCCAACAAGGGCGCGCGCGAGCTGGGGCACCCCAACACCGGGGCCATGTGGCGCTCGCAGTACGAGATGCACCCCGACAGCCTGGCCGCCGAGACCGACCGGCTGTGGCGGCAGGTGCAGCCGCTGTACGAGTCGCTGCACGCCTACGTCCGCGCCCGGCTGGTGCAGCAGTACGGGCCCTCCGTGGTCCCGCCCAACGGGATGATCCCCGCGCACCTGCTGGGGAACATCTGGGCGCAGGAGTGGGGCAACGTGTACCCGATCGTGGCCCCGCAGAACGCGCCGGGCACCGGGTACGACCTGACGGAGCTCATCAAGGCCAAGAACCTGGACGCCGTGGCCATGACGCGCTTCGGCGAGCGCTTCTTCACCTCGCTGGGGATGGACTCGCTGCCGGGGACCTTCTGGGAGCGGTCGATGCTGGTGCAGCCGGCCGACCGCGACGTGGTGTGCCACGCCAGCGCGTGGGACATCGACGACCAGGAGGACCTGCGCATCAAGATGTGCATCGAGCCCACGGGCGAGGACTTCATCACCATCCACCACGAGCTGGGGCACAGCTTCTACCAGCGCGCGTACCGCAACCAGCCGCCGCTCTTCCGCAACGGCGCGCACGACGGGTTCCACGAGGCCATCGGCGACGCCGTGGCGCTCAGCATCACCCCCGAGTACCTGGTGCAGGTGGGGCTGCTGGACCGCGCGCCCACGACGGCGGCCGACACGGCGCTCCTGCTGCGGCAGGCGCTGGACAAGGTGGCGTTCCTTCCCTGGGGGCTGCTGGTGGACAAGTGGCGCTGGGGGGTGTTCAGCGGGCAGATCACCCCCGCCAACTACAACGCGGCCTGGTGGGAGCTGCGCAACCGCTACCAGGGCGTGGCGTCGCCCGTGGCCCGCAGCGAGGCGGACTTCGACCCGGGCGCCAAGTACCACATCCCCGGCAACACGCCGTACATGCGGTACTTCCTGGCGCGCATCCTCCAGTTCCAGTTCTACCGCTCGCTCTGCCGCGAGGCGGGGTACACCGGCCCGCTGCACCGCTGCTCGTTCTACGGCAGCCAGGCGGCGGGGCAGAAGCTGGAGCGGATGCTGGAGGCGGGGAGCAGCCAGCCGTGGGAAGAGACGCTCTACCAGATGACCGGCGAGCGGCGGATGGACGCCGGCGCGCTGCTGGAGTACTTCGCCCCGCTCAAGGCGTGGCTCGACCGCCAGAACCAGGGCAAGCCCGTCGGCTGGTGACGCGGGCCGGCAGGTGAGGAACGGATGCGGGGCGCCGGGGTCACACTCCGGCGCCCCGGTTCGTTGTTCTCCACACGGTCGATGGCGCGGCTCCGCTCCTCCAGAAGGTGGATCATGCTCGGACTCCTGGCCCTGCTGGGCGCACTGTGGACGGCGCCGGTGTGCGAAACGGGCTTCTGCTCGTGCGTGGGTCCGCGCGACGTGCCGAGCTCGGCGGCGTCGGCGGACGCGGTCTTCACGGGCCGGGTCGTCCGCCGCCGGAACATCACGCGCGGCGGCCGGCAGATACGCCGCGTGACGCTGCGGGTGGACCGCGCGTGGAAGGGCGTCGGTTCCCGCACGGTGGTGGTGTTCACGGGAAGCGGCGGCGGTGACTGCGGATTTCCGTTCCGGCGCGGAGAGTCGTACCTGGTGTATGCCTCAGCGAATACGGATGGATCGCTGGGCACCGGCATCTGCGGCCGCACCGCCGAACTCTCCCGCGCCGCCGCCGACCTTCGCGAGCTGGGCCAGCCGGCGCGGCGCTGGCCGGACTGATCGCCGATCACTGCGGCGGCGCATTCCGTTCCGCCGCATGACGAAAGAGCCGGCTCCCGCGCGGGGGGGCCGGCTCTTCGTCTGTCTACCAGCCGCCGGTGGAGCAGCCGCGCAGCATCACGTTCAGCAGGATGGTGAGAACGATCGAGGCGATGATGCTGAACATGCATCCCGTGGTGCGCACCTGCATCGCCATCCGCGGCTCCTTTGTCTGGCGTGTGGATCGGATTCGAGAGCCGCGCCGAAGGGCAGCAAGCGTGCCGTGGGTAGTGCAGCGGGAGAGTGCTGCAACTATCGGTTCAACCAGGGCAAGTCCCGTATCATTAACACCTGCATCTCATCTTGATGCTGATCGGAGATTCGGTTTACGAGATCAGCATCAGATAACTCGGGTTCTTCTGGATCGCAGTACACCTTTTCTTGGAGCCGGCGAACCTCACTGCTTTGGAACAAATACCTTGGCTTTGAATCCACAATTTCACCAGTGG
>DASQBH010001304.1:0-5271 GCA_035635315.1 Longimicrobium sp. | reverse complement strand
AGGCCGGCGCCGATCACGGCGAGGCCGGCGCCGATGCCGGCACCCAGCAGGCCGTTGGTGAGTCCGTTGGCAGCTTCCTGAAGCAGCATCTGAGTATCTCCGTCAAAAGAGTTCGATTCGTCCCGGGCACTGCTCGCGCGGACCCCGCATCGGGCCGCGGACGCCTGGTCGGCCTCGCGGCCGCGCGTCCTCCCCGGGCGCCCATCTCCCGGGTACTGTACGACGGAGGTGGAGCGATCCCCCGCCGGCGGAGAGATTCGGGCTTCTCCGCGAGCCTCCGACTATCGATCCAGTGCGTGAGTGCGTCAGTAACCGCACCTGGACCTCGACCTCACTCCGGAGCCACTCCCGCACTCACGCACTTCCGCACTCACGCACTTCTTCTCAGTGCGCGTGGCGCACCAGCCCGATGAACACGCTGGTCAGCATGGCGAAGATGAACGCCTGCAGAAACGCCACGAACAGCTCTAGGAACGTGATCGCCACCGCCATCAGCAGGGGCCCCGGGAGCACCGCCCAGCTGCCGAACACGAAGATGAGCGAGATGATGGCCAGCAGCACGATGTGGCCGGCCGTCATGTTGGCCATCAGGCGGATGGCCAGCGCGATGGGGCGCACGAACTTGCCCGCCAGCTCGATGGGCATGAGCGCCGCGGCCATCACGTTGCCCGCGATGGGGTTCATCCCCTTGGGGACGAACCAGATGGTGTGCCAGTACTGCCTGGGCCCCACCGCCATCATCCCGCCGATCTCCACGGTAAGGAACACCAGGAACGCCAGCGCCGCGGTCACCGAGATCCCCGCGGTGGCGGTGCTGCCGTAGGGGATGAGCCCCAGCAGGTTGTTGAACAGGATGAAGAAGAACAGGGTGATGACGAACGGCGCGTACTTTTCGCCGCCGTGTCCCACGTTGGGCATCACCACCTCGTTGCGGACGTACAGCACGATCGCCTCGATGAGGTTGTGCCGCTTGCCGCCCGTACGCCCCGGCCCGGCCCGCGAGGCCAGCCCCGCCCCGCCCAGCAGGGCAAGGAGCGTGAGCACCGCCGCGAAGCCCAGAAAGAGCACGTGCTTGGTGGGGGTCATGTCGATGGGGCCCACCATCCACGAGCCCGCCGCGGGAAAGTGGATCACCGTTCCCGGCAGCTCCCACTCGCGCGAGTCCTGGATGTGGTGCAGAAAGTCGATCTGCCCGCCGCCGCCGTGGCTTTCCTCCGCCGCGCCGTGCCCGTCCGCCGCGGGGGCGTGGCCGGCGTTGGGGTCGGCGCCGTGGTCCTGCGTGCCGCCCATGGTCTCGACGGCGGCCTGGCCGGACGGGGTCGCGGCCGGCGCGTGCGCGTCGGCGGCGCCCTGCGCCTGGGCCTGCGGCGCCGCGTGCGCGGGGTCCGCCTGCTGCGGCGCGCCCGCGAGGGCAAGGAGGACTGCAATCGTGGAGATCATCGACCCTTTGGGTTCCGTGCACCGGCCGCCATGGCGACCGGTTCCAGCAGTGTGGTTGCGAACAGCACCGTCACCAGCGAATACAGAAAGGGCGCGGGCCGCAGCCCCGCCGCGGGCACGATGACCAGCGCGGCCACGATCACCAGCAGCAGCCGGCCCAGCATTCCCACGCCGTACCCCGCCAGCGCGTTCTCCGGGAACGCCACCGCGGCAATGGCCAGCACCAGCAGCTGAAACGCGACCGCCGCCAGGACCCCCACCGCCATCGCGCCGCGGTCCTCCGGGCTCGCCAGCGTGAGCCCCACCGCGTAGACCAGCGCGCCGATCACCAGCGTCCCCAGGGCCGCCACCATCGTCCCGCGCTTCACCGGTCCTCCTTGTCGCGCACCACCAGGCGGCGGTACATCCACAGCACGCTCAGGCCAAAGCCCACGAACACGCCCGCCATCAGCAGCCAGGGCTCCGTGCCCAGCCGGTCGTCCAGCCACTTTCCCGCAAAGAGAAAAGCCACCAGGACGATGCCGAACTGCAGCCCGATCCCGGCCAGCTGCGCCGGGTCCTGCCCGCCTCCCTTGCGTCCTCCCGGCCCCGGCGAATTCGCTTTCATTTCCCCGTCATTCCGGGCCCGGAAGGGTGCTGGCGAGCCCAATATAGGCGCTTGTGAAATTTTTCGCAAGCAGCTTG
Organism: Longimicrobium sp.; assembly: GCA_035635315.1. Classification (GTDB taxonomy): domain Bacteria; phylum Gemmatimonadota; class Gemmatimonadetes; order Longimicrobiales; family Longimicrobiaceae; genus Longimicrobium. Next base: position 3,147 of record DASQBH010001304.1, on the reverse strand, counting down.
TGAATTTTTTCCCAAGCCCGTCGCGGCGGCGGGAAATGGCTTGCTTGACGCCGATTCTTTCTGGCGTCTAATTTGCCGGTCCGGAGTGATGGAACGCGGACGAACGTTCGCTTCACGTGATGTACCGGAACCCCGTCACCCGACCCGATGAGCCATTCCGTCCCGCGCCGAGCTACTCTGCTGCCGCTCCTGCTCGCCTGCGTGTTCGCCGCGGCGTGCACGCGGCCGCTTCCGCCGCCGCCCGACGGGATCCTTCCGCCGCCCCCGCCGCCGCAGACCATGCAGTCCACCGAGCTGGTCTCGTCGCTGCGGGTGGAGACGGGCGACACCGTCACCTTCACCCTGCAGGTGACCAACCCGTCCGCCGCCCCCGTGGCCTTCACCTTCGCGTCGGGGCAGACGTACGACTTCGCCGTGCGCCCCGCTGGCGCGGGGGGCGAGGTGTGGCGCTGGTCCGCGGACAGGGGCTTTACCCAGGCGGTGCGGACGCTGACCCTGGCGCCGGGCGAGACGTGGACCTTTGGCGAGCGCTGGACGCCGCCGGCCGAAACGCGCGGCGAGCTCACCGCCGTGGCCCGGCTCACGTCCAGCGACCGGCCGGTGGAGCGCACCGCGAACTTTCGCCTGCCGTGAAGGCCGCGCGCGCCCGCACGTTCCATTCCCAACCCGCGGGGGCCGGGGTGGCGGAGGCGGAAGCTGAACCGGTGGACGCGGCGTTTCCCACCCTGGCGGACGTGCTGGCCGCGGCGCGGCGGCTGCAGGGGGTGGCGCGGCGAACGCCGCTGGAGCGCTCCGCCTGGCTGTCGCAGCGGGCGGGGGCGGAGGTGTGGCTCAAGTTGGAGACGCAGCAGCGCACGGGCTCGTTCAAGCTCCGCGGCGCCGTCAACGCCGTCGCCTCCCTCTCCGCGGCCGACCGCGCGCGGGGGCTGGTGACGGCGTCGGCGGGAAACCACGGGCAGGGGGTAGCGCTGGCCGCGTCGCTCGCGGGGCTGGCGCCGGCCGTGGTCTTTGTCCCCGCCGGCGCGCCGGAGGCCAAGAAGCGGCGCATCGCCCGCTACGGCGCGGAGCTGCGCGAGATCGACGGGGCGTACGACGACGCGCACCACGCGGCCCTGGAGCACGCGGCGCGCACGGGCGCCTGCTTCGTCAACGCCTTCAGCGACCCGGCGGTGGTGGCGGGCCAGGGGACGGTGGGGCTGGAGATCGTGGAGGATCTCCCCGAGGTGCGGACGATCGTGGTCCCCGTGGGCGGTGGGGGGCTCTCCGGGGGCGTGGGGATCGTGGCGCGGGCGATGGGGAGCGGCATCCGCGTGGTGGGCGTGCAGACGGAGGCAACCTCCTCCATGCACGCCTCGCTGGCCGCCGGGCGCGTGGTCTCTCCCCCCTACGGCCCCACGCTGTGCGAGGGGCTGCAGGGGGACGTGGACGCGCCCGCGCTGGCGCTGGCGGGGAGGGTGCTGGACGGGGTGGTGCTGGTGGCGGAGGCGGCGGTGCGGCGGGCCATGCGGACGCTGTTCCAGGAGGAGGGGATCGTGGCGGAGGGATCGGCGGCGGTGGGGGTGGCGGCGCTGCTGGAGGGGGCGCTGGAGCGAATCGAGGGGCCCGTGGCCGTCATTCTCACGGGGGGCAACGTGGACGGGGACCGGCTGGCCGGCATCCTGGCGGAGCGGGACTGATGGCCCTCATCCTTCCCTTCGACGGCATCCACCCCCGCATCCACCCCACCGCCTTCGTCGCGCCCAGCGCCGTGGTGATCGGCAACGTGACGATCGAAGAAGAGGCCAGCGTCTGGTTCGGCGCGGTGATCCGCGGCGACGAGCCGGAGTTCGAGATCCGCGTGGGCGCGCGGACCTCTGTGCAGGACAACGTGGTGCTGCACGTTAGCAGGCAGGGACCCACGCTCATTGGCCCGGACGTGACGATCGGGCACGGGGCGATCCTGGAAAGCTGCACCGTGGGACGGGGCGCGCTGATCGGGATGGGCGCGGTGGTGCTGCAGAAGGCGACGGTGGGCGACGAGGCGCTGATCGCGGCGGGCGCCGTGGTCTCGCAGAACGGCGTGGTGCCGCCGCGCACGCTGGCGGCAGGCGCGCCGGCGGCGGCCAAGAAGGAGCTGCAGGGCGAGTCGCTGCGGTGGATACAGACCAGCGCGGCGCACTACGTGGAGCTGTCGCGCAGCTACCTGGAGCAGGGGATCGGGCGGGTGGACGGCTCACACGGGCACAGCGAAGGAAACGAATAGATGAGCGACTTCAGGACCCGGGACACCGCCCCCGACGCGCGGCCGGAGGCCGGCGCGTACCAGGCGTTCACCGCGGCGCCGCCGCACGCCCGCGGCGCGCGCTGGACGGCGCCCGCGGGAGAGGAGGCCGGACGCATGGAAGAGCTGCTGCGTACGCTGTGCGAGCTGTCGGGGCCCACGGGGCAGGAAGAGGCGGTGACGGACTGGGTCGCGGAGCAGTGGGAGGGCCGCGGCGAGGTCCTGCGCACCGCGGTGGGCAACCTGTTCCTCCACATCCCGGGCCCCGGCCCGCGCGTGCTGCTGGCCGCGCACGCCGACGAGCTGTCGATGATCGTGCGCTCCATCACGCCCGACGGCTTTCTGCGCGTGCTCCCCGGCGAGCGCGACGTCTTTTCCTTTCCCTACTTCATCGGCCAGCGCTTCCGCATCCTGGCGGACGGAGGCGAGGTCCCCGGCATCCTGGCGACGACGACGGGGCACGCGCTGACCCCCGAGCAGCGCGACCGCACGCGCCTGGCGTGGGACGACCTGTTCGTCGACATCGGGATGACGGCGGAGGAGGCGGCGGCGCACGGAGTCCACGTGGGGACGCGCATGGTGTGGGACCCCGGCATCCAGCGGGTGGGGCGGCTGCTGGTGGGCAAGGCGATGGATGACCGGCTGGGCGTGGCGGTGCTGGTGGAGCTGTCGCGGCGGCTGGCGGAAAAGAAGCCGCGCTTCGACATCACCCTGGCGCTCACGGTGCAGGAGGAGATCGGGATGGTGGGGGCCAGCAGCCTGGCGCGCGACGGCCGGTCGTACGACGTGGGCTTCATCATCGACAACGGCCTGGCGGGCGACATCCCCACCGTGTCGGAGGCGCACGTGCCCATCCGGCTGGGCGGCGGGCCGGCGCTCGTGCACCG
>DASQBH010001303.1:0-2231 GCA_035635315.1 Longimicrobium sp. | reverse complement strand
CAGCAGAGAGTAGATTTCCCAGTCGGCGCCCGGGTTCCGGGGAAAGGAGGGTGCGGTGCGGCGCCTCCTTCGAAATGACAGATCAGGGTGCCGCATCTGCACCCCATGCAGGCCGAAAGCAGATCCTTCGGTCGCGCCGATCTGATAGACGCTGAACCGTACTGTCCGGCGGCGGGGCTTTCATCGACCGGTTGATACTGACGGTTTCGTGGAAGCATCCCTCGATGCGGCCGTGCCCCGCCGCCGGCAGGAATCTCCGATTGCGCAACCTCTCCACCGTGAGTACTTCGATGCGCCACGCAGCCATCATCGTCGCCAAGAACGAGGAGCGCTTCATCGGGCGGATGCTGCGCTCCCTGCGCGCGCAGACGGCCCCGCCCGACCGCGTGTACGTGGTGGACGACGGCTCCACCGACGGCACGGCCGACGTGGTGCTGGCGATGGCGTCGGAGTGGCCGGCGCTGCAGCTGGTGCGGCGTCCGGCCGGCATTCCGCGCACGCACGAGGACGGCGTGGTCCCCGCCTTTCGCGCCGCGTACGACCTGCTGCGCGGGGTGGAGGTGACCTACGTGTCGCGGCTGGACGCGGACATCGAGTTCGCGCCCGACTACTTTGCCGTGCTGCTGGACCACCTGGACGCGCACCCTGACTGGGCGATGGCGGGCGGGGTGCCGTACGAGGAGGTCGGGGGGGTGGTGCGCGGGTGGAAGATGCCGGCGGAGCACGTGCCCGGCGCGCTCAAGACCATGCGCCGCGACGTGTTCGACCGCATCGGCGGCTTTGTGCCCACGTACAGCTGGGACATCGTGGACGGGGTGGCGATGCGGGCGCTGGGGTACCGCACCGGCAACCTGCCGCTGCGCGTGGAGCACCTGCGGCCGCACGGCTCGTACGAGGGTGTGCTGCGCGGGCGGGTGAAGTGGGGCGAGGGGGCGTGGACCATCGGCACGCACCCGCTGTACGCGCTGGCCCGCGGCGCGTACCTGATGACGCAGAACCGGCCGTACGGGCTGGCCGGCGCCGCGTACTGGTGGGGCTACCTGCGCGCCGCCCTGCGCCGCGCCCCGCGCATCCCCGATGCCGCCCTTACCCGCGCCCTGCGCCGCGAGCAGCTGGGCCGGCTGATGCGCCTGAACCGGTCCGCGGCGTGAAGGTCGGATATGGAAAAGATGCGCCTCACACCAGGTTGCCGAGGATGGTTCTGGTATCCGGGAAATCCCGCATTCCTGCTGGCTCTCCGATTCCCAATCCTGAAATGCGTTCCGCAACGTGGCATCAGTCATCCTGAGGGAGGCGCCGCTCCACAACCTGCTGTTATGCAAACAGTTGCGCGCCGACCGAAGGACCTTGCCAGCAGAACCAAGGGGCTGGATTCGCGCGCTGGAGCCTGCCCCTCAATGCCGGAAGAAGGTCCTTCGGTCGCGCGCAAGCGATGGTGAAACTTCAGGGTACGCGCGGCGCTCCCTCAGGATGACTGAACTCTTTCGCAGCGGGCATCCAGGATCATACCAGGCTGTCGAGGATCGCTCTGGAATCCGATAGAAATCCCGCATTCCTGTCGGCTCTCTGACTCCCAACCCTGAAGGACGTTCCGCAAGCTGGTCTGAACCCCGTCACCGCACCATCACCCCCGTCCTTTGGGATTCGGAGAGAACCTCCGGCGATCAATCGAAAGCGGCCCCAGCGGATATCCGCCGGGGCCGCACTCTCGCACTTTCGCACTTTCGCACTCTCGCACTTCAAAGGCTCGCCGGCGGCAGCTCCAGCTCGAAGAAGAAGCGCGTGCCCCACCCGGGCGAGGTTTCGAACTCCAGCTCGCCGCCCATGGCGCGCACCAGGCGGCGCGAGATCGCCAGCCCCAGCCCGGAGCCGGAGAAGCCGTACCGGTCTCCCCCGCCGCGCCGGTGAAAGGGCTCGAACAGGGTGTCGCGCGCTTCGGGGTCAATGCCCGGCCCGCTGTCGCGCACCGAGAACTCCACGTGTGTCATCCCCTGCGGCCGGGCCGTGATCTCTACGAACCCGTCCTCGGTGTAGCGCAGCGCGTTGGTCACCAGGTTCAGCAGCACGCGGCTGAGCGCCGCCGCGTGCCCGATGCGGTGGTCGGCCGGCGGGGGGAGCACCCGCAGCGCGATGTGCTTTTCCTCCGCCAGCGGCCGCACGATGTCGCACACGGACTCGAACACCTCGCTCACCGCCAGGGGGGCGGGGGTGGGCTCCACCAGGCGGTCGCC
>DASQBH010001302.1:0-6145 GCA_035635315.1 Longimicrobium sp. | reverse complement strand
GGCCGTGCACGCCTCGCCGCCCACCACCAGCGTAGCCAGCGCGGGAAGCTCCGCCGCCGGCAGCGCGGAGAGCGCGGACGGGGTGAACTTGGTGTGGGTGATGCCCTCGCGGCGCAGCAGCGCCAGCATCTCCGGCCCCGGCACCGCCTCGGCGGCGTCCGGCAGGTACAGCGCGGCGCCCGCGGCCAGCGCTGAGAAGATCTCCGCCACCGACGCGTCGAAGTGCAGCGGCGCCAGCAGCAGCGAGCGGGAGCCCGGCTCCAGCCCGAGGATGCGCACCAGCTCGGGGACCAGGTTGCACGCGCTGCGGTGCTCCACCCCGGCACCCTTCGGCGTGCCGGTGGAGCCGGAGGTGTAGATGACGTACGCCAGCGTCCGAGGCCCGGCGCCCGACGCGGGGCGCTCCGCGGACTCCGCCCCGATCTCCGCCGCCGCGCCGTCCACGCTCAGCACGCGCACGCCGGCCGGCACGGGGAGGGTGCCGCGCAGTCCATCCTGCGTCAGCACCGCCGCCACGCCGGAATCCACCAGCATCATCCGCAGCCGCTCCACCGGAGAGGCCGGATCCATCGGCACGTACGCGCCGCCGGCCTTGAGCACGCCGAGGACGGAGACGATCATCTCCGCGCCGGGCTCCAGGCACACGGCCACGCGCACTTCGGGACGGACGCCCATGCGCCGCAGGTGGTTCGCCAGGCGGTTGGCCCGCGCGTCCAGCTGCGCGTAGCTCAGCGTCTCGCCGCCGAAGACCACGGCCGGCGCGTCGGGCGTGCGCTCCGCCTGCGCCTGGAACAGCGCGTGGATGGTCGATTCCGACGGGTACGCCGCGTCCGTGCGGTTCCACTCGCCGGTCACCACCTGCCGCTCGGCATCGTCCAGCAGCCGCATGCGGGAAAGGGGCACGTCCGCAGCCGCCGACACCTGCTGCAGCACGCGGCGCAGGTGGCCGATCATCCGCTGGATGGTGGCGGCGTCGAACAGGTCCGTGCTGTACTGCATCACCCCGCTCAGCCCCTGCGCGTCACCCAGCAGCGCGAAGCTCAGGTCGAACTTGGCGGTGCCGACCTCCACGTCCACGTGGTCGGCCCGCAACTCCGCCATCCGCGGCGGCGCGGCGGCCGCGCCCATGGTGAACATCACCTGGAAGAGCGGCGTGTGGCTCAAGCTGCGCTCCGGCTGCAGCTCCTCCACCAGGCGCTCGAAGGGCACTTCCTGGTGCTCGTACGCGCCGAGCGTCGTCGTACGCACGCGCCGCAGCACCTCGCGGAAGGCGGGGTCGCCCGACAGGTCCGTGCGCAGCACCAGCGTGTTGACGAAGAAGCCGATCAGCTCCTCCACCTCCGGCCGCGTGCGCCCGGCGATGGGGCTGCCGACCACCACGTCCTCGCTGCCGGCGTAGCGGCCCAGCAGGACCTGGAAGGCGGCCAGGAGCACCATGTACAGCGTGGCGCCCTCCGCGCGGGCCAGCGCCTGCAGCGGCGCCAGCACCTCCGCGGTCAGCTCCACGGGCTCGTACGCGCCGCGGTGGCGCTGCACCGCGGGGCGCGGACGGTCCGTCGGCAGCTCCAGCAGCGCAGGCGCGCCAGCCAGCCGCGACTTCCACCAACCCACCTCGCGCTCCAGCGCCTCGCCGCTCAGCTGCTCGCGCTGCCAGGCCGCGTAGTCCGCGTACTGCACCACCGGCTCCGCCAGCGGCGACTCGCGCCCCGCGGCGAACGCGGCGTACAGCGCGCCCAGCTCGCGGTACAGCACGCCCATGCTCCACCCGTCGGTGACGGCGTGGTGCATCGTCATCAGCAGCACGTGCTCCTCGTCCGCCAGCCGCAGCAGCGTGGCGCGCACCAGCGGGCCCGCCGCCAGGTCGAACGGCCGCTCCATCTCGCCGGCCACCCGCCGCCGCACCTCCGCCTCGCGAGCATCCGCATCCAGCGAGGACAAGTCCTCCACCGGGAGCGCGAAGCCGCGGAAGGGCGAAATCACCTGCACCGCGGAGCCGTTGCGCCCGCGGAGTGTGCTGCGCAGCACCTCGTGCCGGCGCACCACCTCAGCCAGCGCGCGCTCCAGCGCGTCCGCGTCCAGCGCGCCGGACAGGCGCAGCGAGGCGGGGACGTTGTAGGAGGTGTTCCCCTGCTGCAGCTGGTCCAGGAACCACAGCCGCTCCTGCGCAAAGGAGAGCGGCATCGCCTCCGTCCGCTCCACCCGGACGATGGGCGCCAGCCGCGGCGCATCGGCCTTGCGCGCCGCCTCCACCCGCTCCGCCAACTGGGCGATGGTGGGCGCCTCCAGCACCGCGCGCACCGACACCTCCGTGCCGAACACGTCGCCCATGCGCCACACCAGGCGCGTGGCCAGCAGCGAGTGCCCACCCAGCTGAAAGAAGTCGTCGTGGATGCCTACCTGCTCACGCCCCAGCAGCTGCGCCCAGATTCCGGCCAGCACCTCTTCCGTCGGTGTACGCGGCGCGACGTAGTGCTCCTGCGCGGCGTACTCCGGCGCGGGGAGGGCCCTGCGGTCCAGCTTGCCGTTGGCCGTCAGCGGCAGCACGTCCACCGCGACGAACGCCGCCGGCACCATGTACTCGGGAAGGCTCCGCCGCAGGTGCGCACGCAGCGCCTCCGCGTCCGCGTCACCGACGACGTAGGCGACCAGGCGGCGGTCGCCGGGCGCGTCCTCGCGCGCCACCACGGCGCAGTCGCGCACGGCGGCGTGGCGGCGCAGGGTCGCGTCCACCTCGCCCAGCTCGATGCGGTAGCCGCGGATCTTCACCTGCGCGTCCAGGCGGCCCTGGTACTCCAGCGTCCCGTCCGCCAGCCAGCGGACGCGGTCGCCCGTGCGGTACAGCCGCCCGCCCGCTTCCATCGCGAACGGATCGGGGATGAAGCGTTCCGCCGTCATCGCGGCGCGGCCCAGGTAGCCGCGCGCCAGCTGCACGCCGCCGATGTACAGCTCGCCCGGCACGCCCACGGGCGCCGGCTCGCCGGCCGCGTCCAGCACGTACAGCCGCGTGTTGGCCAGCGGGCGGCCGATGGGCGGAGTTCCCTCCCCCGGCGCGCAGACCGCGGCCGTCACGCGGACGGTGGCTTCCGTCGGCCCGTAGACGTTGACGAAGCGGCGGCCGGCGCCCCAGCGCTCCACCAGCTCCGCCGTGCACGCCTCGCCGCCCACCACCAGCGTGGCCAGCGCGGGAAGCTCGGCCGCCGGCAGCGCGGAGAGCGCGGACGGGGTGAACTTGGTGTGGGTGATGCCCTCGCGCCGCAGCAGCGCCAGCATCTCCGGCCCCGGCACCGCCTCGGTGGCGTCCGGCAGGTACAGCGCGGCGCCCGCGGCCAGCGCGGAGAAGATCTCCGCCACCGACGCGTCGAAGTGCAGCGGCGCCAGCAGGAGCGAGCGCGAGCCCGGCTCCAGCGCCAGCACGCGCACCAGCTCGGGGATCAGGTTGCACGCGCTGCGGTGCTCCACCCCCGCACCCTTCGGCGTGCCGGTGGAGCCGGAGGTGTAGATGACGTACGCCAGCGTGCGCGGCCCGGCGCCCGACTCGGGACGATCCGCGGACTCTGCCGCGATCTCCGCCGCCGCGCCGTCCACGCTCAGCACGCGCACGCCGTCCGGGACGGGGAGCGTCCCCCGCAACGAATCCTGCGTCAGCACCGCCGCCACGCCGGAATCCGCCAGCATCATCCGCAGGCGCTCCACGGGCGAGGCCGGGTCCAGCGGCACGTACGCCCCGCCGGCCTTGAGCACGGCCAGCACGGAGACGATCATCTCCGCGCCGGGCTCCAGGCACACGGCCACGCGCACTTCAGGACGGACGCCCATGCGCCGCAGGTGGTTCGCCAGCCGGTTGGCGCGCGCGTCCAGCTGCGCGTAGGTCAGCGTCTCGCCGTTGAAGACCACCGCCGCCGCATCGGGCGTGCGCTCCACCTGCGCCTGGAACAGCTGGTGGATGGTCGATTCGGACGGGTACGCCGCGTCCGTGCGGTTCCACTCGCCCACCACCAGCGCGCGCTCGGCGTCGTCCAGCAGCTGGACGCGGGAAAGCGGCAGATCGGCATCCGTCGACACCTGCTCCAGCAGGGTGCGCAGGTGGCCCACCATCCGCTGGACGGTGGCCGCCTCGAACAGGTCGGTGCCGTACTCCAGGTAGCCGCTCAGCCCGTCCGCCTCGCGGGTGATCGAGAGCGTCAGGTCCAGCTTGGCGGTGCCCGGATGGGTCTCGCTGATGCGCGCGCTGATGCCGGGCAGTTCCGGTCCGGCGCCGCCCGTCTGCAGCACGAACATCACCTGGAACACGGGGGCGTGGGCCAGGGAGCGCCCGGGGTGCACCGCGCGCACCACCTGCTCCAGCGGCACCTCCTGATGCTCGTAGGCGCTCAGCGTGACCTCGCGCACCCGCCGCAGCAGCTCGCCAAAGCGCGGGTCGCCCGACAGGTCCGTGCGCAGGACCAGCGTGTTGGTAAAGAAGCCGATGACGTCCTGCACCTCGCCGCGCGTGCGGCCGGCGATGGGGCTGGCGACCACCACGTCGTCCATGCCCGCGTAGCGGCCCAGCAGGGTCTGGAAGGCGGCCAGCAGCACCATGTACAGCGACCCGCCCTCGCGGCGCGCCAGCGTCTCCAGCCGCTCCGCCAGCTCCAGCGGAAAGGCGATCGTCTCGCGGGCGCCCACGTACGTCTGCACGGCGGGGCGCGGGTGGTCCGTGGGCAGCTCCAGCAGCGCGGGCGCGCCGGCCAGCCGCTCCTTCCACCACGCCACACCCTCCTCCAGCCAGGGGCCGCGCACGTGCGCCTGCTGCCAGGCCGCGTAGTCCGCGTACTGCAGCGCCGGCTCCGCCAGCGGCGACTCGCGCCCCTCCACGAAGGCCGTGTAGATCTCGCTCAGCTCGCGGTACAGCACGTCCATGCTCCACCCGTCGCTCAGGGCGTGGTGCATGGACATCATCAGCACGTGCTCGCCGTCCGCCAGCCGCAGCAGGCGGGGACGGAAGAGCGGACCCGTGGCCAGGTCGAACGGCAGCGCCGCCTCGGCGTCCACGCGGCGCTGCGCCTCCGCCTCGGCCTCGTCCGCGCCCAGCGCGGAGAGGTCCTCCACCGGCAGCGTGAGGCCCGTGAAGGGCGCGATCGCCTGCACCGCCCCGCCGTCGCGCTCGCGGAAGACCGTGCGCAGCGCCTCGTGGCGGCGCTGGATCTCGCCCACCGCGCGCTCCAGCGCGGGGACGTCCAGCGCGCCGGAGAGGCGCGCGACGGCGGCCACGTTGTAGGCGGCCTTCCCCGGCTCCACGCGGTCCAGGTACCACAGCCGCTCCTGCCCAAAGGAGAGCGGCGCCTCGCCGTCGCGCGGCAGGGGGACGATCGGCGGCAGCGCGGGACGGTCCGCCCGGCGGGCGGACTCCACCCGCTCCGCCAGCTCGGCCACCGTGCGCGCCTCGAACATCGCGCGCACCGTCAGCTCCACCCCGAAGGCCTGGCGGATGCTGGACGCCACGCGCGTGGCCATCAGCGACTCCGCGCCCAGGGTGAAGACGTTGTCGGTGACGCCCACCCGCTCCAGCCCCAGCGCCTGCGCCCAGATCCCCGCCAGCACCTCTTCCGCCGGCGTGCGCGGGGCCTCGTACGCCTCCTGCGCCGCGCTGAAGTCCGGCGCGGGGAGCGCCTTGCGATCCAGCTTGCCGTTGGGCGTAAGCGGCATCTCGTCCAGCGTGACGAACGCCGCGGGGACGAAGTGCTCCGGCAGCGTCTGGCGCAGGTGCGCGCGCAGTGCCTCCAGGTCGCCGTCGCCGCCGACGAGGTACGCGGCCAGGCGCTTTTCGCCCGGCACGTCCTCGCGCGCCATCACCACGCAGTCGCGCACGCCGGGATACTTGCGCAGGGCGCTCTCGATCTCGCCCAGCTCCACGCGGAACCCGCGGATCTTCACCTGGTGGTCAAAGCGCCCCAGGTACTCCAGGTTCCCCTCGGCATTCCAGCGGATGCGGTCGCCGGTGCGGTACATCCGGGCGCCCGGCTCGCGGGAGAACGGGTTGGGGACGTACCGGTCGGCCGTGAGCCCCGGCCGGCCCAGGTAGCCGCGCGACAGGCCCAGCCCGCCCAGGTACAGCTCGCCGATCACCCCCACGCCCTGCAGCTGCATCCGCTCGTCGAGGATGTAG
>DASQBH010001301.1:0-3973 GCA_035635315.1 Longimicrobium sp. | reverse complement strand
GGACGTGCTGGGCGACAACCGCGTGCTGGGCAACGTCTTTGGCGAGTACGACCTGGCGGAGGGGCTCACCTTTCGCAGCAGCCTGGGCGCCAACCTCACCAACCGCACCCGCGACACCTACTGGCCGCGCGTCACGTTGCGCGGCGAGCAGAGCAACGGGCAGGCCATCCGCGGCCGCGTGGAGAGCACCTCCTGGCTCAACGAGAACACCCTCTCGCTCAACCGCACCCTGGGCGACGCGCACCTGGTGAACGCGGTGGTGGGCTACACCCGCCAGATCCAGGAGACCACGCGCACCAGCATGACCAACGAGAACTTCCTCAGCGACGACCTGGGCTACAACGACATCGGCGCGGGGAACCGCGAGGGTGGGCCCCTGGTCACCTCGGGAAGGACGCGCGCCACCCTGGCCAGCTACCTGGGGCGCGTGAACTACAACCTGCTGGGCCGCTACCTGTTCACCGTCACCGGCCGCTACGACGGCTCGTCGCGCTTCGGCCCCGACCGCAAGTGGGGCTTCTTTCCCTCCGCCGCGTTCGCCTGGCGCCTGTCGCAGGAGCCGTTCATGCGCGACGTGAGCGCGCTGGACGAGCTCAAGCTGCGCTTTGCCTACGGCGCCACGGGCAACGCGGCGGTGCAGCCGTACCAGTCGCTGGCCGTGCTCGACCCCCGCAGCACCAGCTTTGGCGGCGAGACGGTGACCGGCTACCGGCAGACGGCGCTGGCCAACCGCGAGTTGGGGTGGGAGACCACCTACCAGTTCGACGCGGGGGTGGACCTGGGGCTGTGGGGGCTGGTGACGGTGACGGCGGACTACTACAACCGCCGCACGGAGGACCTGCTCTTTCCCGTGCAGCTTCCGCTGGAGACGGGCTTTCGCGAGGTGTGGCAGAACGCGGGGACGGTGCAGAACCGCGGCGTGGAGCTGGCGCTGGGCGTACAGGCGCTGCGCGGCGACGGGGGCGACACGCCCCGCTGGAGCAACCAGATCAACTACGCCCGCAACCGCAACAAGGTGCTGGACCTGGGCGGGCTGGAGGTGCTGCGGGTGCGCGGCATCAGCACCAACTTCAACTTCCCGGGCACCGACATCCGCGTGGGGCACCCGATCGGCGTGTTCTACGGCTACCGGACGGACGGCATGTTCCGCGACTCCGCCGAGGCCGCCAGCTACGCCGCCCAGCTCCCCGACCGCCCCTTCCAGGCCGGCGACGCGCGGGTGGTGGACATCAACGGCGACAGCCTGATCAACGAGCTGGACCGCACCGTCATCGGCGACCCCAATCCCCGCTACACGCTGGGGTGGAACAGCACCTTCGGCTGGCGCGGCTTCGAGCTGAGCACCTTTCTGCACGGCTCGTTCGGCGGCGACGTGCTGAACCTGAACCTGATCCGCGTGGAAGGCGGCTCGCCGACGACGAACGTGACCCGCGAGCGCTTCCTCAACCGCTGGACGCCGGAGAACCCCGACGCGGAGTACCCCCGCATCGGGGCCAACACGGGCTCCATCGGCAGCAACTACGTGGACACCATGCTCGAGGACGCGTCGTACCTGCGCCTGAGCAACGTGACGCTGTCGTACAGCCTGCCCCAGCGCTTCATCGGGCGCCGCGGGCTGCGCGAGACGCGGGTGTACGTCACGGGCGCCAACCTGCACACCTGGACCGAGTACAGCGGCTACAACCCCGACGTCAGCAGCATGGGCGTGGGGAACGTGAACCGCGGTGTGGACGTGGGCGCGTATCCGCTGGCCCGCACGCTCACCATCGGCATCAACGTCGGCTACTAGAAGACGAATCCGGAAATACAGCATTGATTTCCTGAGGGAGGCGCCGCACCGGCTCTGGCCAATCGCTGAAGCCGGGGCGCCGACCGAAGGATCTCGCCGGCACAACCGCGGGGCTGGATTCATGCCGCGATTCCAGCTCCGAGGCAGCCGAGAGAAGATCCTTCGGTCGCGCGCCAGTTGAAGTGCAGACAGCAAGGATCTGCACGGCGCTCCCTCAGGAAATCAACGGGTTTTCCGAATTCATGGGAAACGGCGCTCCGGGCGGGGATGTGGATCTTTGCCTCCCCGCGACGCGATCGACACATCGACCCTCTGTGAGAAGAGCAATGATCCAGAGAAACGTAGCCGCCGCGCTGGCCGCCCTGCTGCTGATGGGGTCCACGGCCTGTACGGACGACGGCTTTCTGTCGGAGGTGCCCGAGGACTTCATCGGGCCCGAGAACTTCTTTCGCAACGCGGACGACGCCATCGCGGCGGTGAACGGCGTGTACGCCAGCTTCAACACCCCCAACGGCTATGGGGTGGATGACTACTACGGCCGCAACTTCTACATGCTGGTGGACTACCCGGGCGAGTCGCTCACGTCGCGCTACGGGGCCACGCACGACCGCGGCTCCATCGACGCCTTCAACTACACGGTGGAGCACCCGTACCTGCCCACGGTGTGGGGCGCGGCGTACAGCGCCATCGCCAGCGCCAACGCGGTGATCGCCAACGTGCCGGGGATCGCGTCGATGGACGCCGGGCTGCGCGACCGCGTGGTGGCCGAAGCCCGCTTCCTGCGCGCGGTGCACTACTTCAACCTCGTCCGCCTGTTCGGCGACGTGCCGCTGCGGCTGGAGTACGTGCAGCGGCTGGAAGAGGCGGGCCCGCGCCCGCGCACGCCGGCCGCGGAGGTGTACGCGGCCGTCGTGGCGGACCTGGAGTTCGCCGCATCCACCCTGCCGGCCACCTACGCCGGCATCTCCGGCACCAACACCGGGCGCGCCACCAGCGGCGCCGCGCGGGCGCTGCTGGGCAAGGTGCACCTGCAGCAGGCGCTGGTGCACGGCGGCGGGCCGGCCTCGCTCAACGCCTCCATCGCGCAGCTGCGGCAGGTGGTGAGCGGCGGACGCTACCAGCAGCTGCAGGACTTCGCGCGCATCTTTGCGCTGGACAACGAGAACAACGGCGAGGTCATCTTCGCCATCCAGAACCAGCGGGTGGCGGGGATGGGCGGGCGGCTGGCGCAGCACGTGGCGCCCATCGGCAGCAACCTGTCGGGCGCCAACACGGCGGGCGTGAGCTTCTACGCGGAGTGGCCGTTCTTTCGCGACTGGAGCGACGCCGACCGGCGCAAGACCGGCACCTTCATGACCAGCTACACACACCACACCCGCGGCCCGCTCACCTGGACGCGGACGATGACCAGCACGCAGCAGACGGCGTACGGCACGCCGGGCGGCGGCCCCACGCCCCGCAAGTACCTGGACCCGCAGGCCGGCACCGGCGGCGCGGAGGAGAGCGACTACATCCTGCTGCGCTACGCCGACGTGCTGCTGATGCTGGCCGAGGCGCTCAACGAGCTGGGCGGCCCCACGGGCGAGGCGTACGACGCGGTGGACGCGGTGCGGCTGCGCGCCGGGCTGGGCCGCCTGTCGCGGACGATGACGCAGCAGCAGCTTCGCGAGGCCATCCAGGTGGAGCGCCGCTACGAGCTGGTGCTGGAGGGGCACACCTTCTTCGACATGCAGCGCCACTGGGCGTGGAGCAAGGCGCGCGTGGAGGCCAACATCGCCGCGGGCAAGACCGTGTCGAACGGCGGGCAGAACCTCAACGGCAGCCCGTGGGGGAACAGCGTGCCCAAGGTGGGCGCCAACGCCGGCGCCATCGGCGAGAAGTACCGGTTCTACCCGATCCCCGCCGCCGCGCTGGCCACCAACCCCGAGCTGGTGCAGACCGCCGGCTGGTAATCACCGGCGGCTGATCGGACGGCGGTTTCGGTTGATGCGGTTCGGTTGATGTAGAAGGGGCACTTCCTCCATCGCGAGGAAGTGCCCCCTGGTTTTTGATCCGACGATCTGGCGTCCGCCCCCTCCGCTCGCTCAGGCTCGCACCTCCCCCAAAAACCCCTGGGGGAGGTTGGTGTGGGAGCAGGGGCAGGGGCGGTTCGGACAGTCACGCGCGGGATGGTGGGCCGCCCCC
>DASQBH010001300.1:0-3351 GCA_035635315.1 Longimicrobium sp. | reverse complement strand
GATGCGCGACGGGGGATGCTTCGGCCTGGCCGTACCCGGCACGCTGGACGTCCGCGGCAGGCTGGGCGCGGGATGGCAGGGGCTGGCGGGTGCGGGTCTGCCGGAGCAGCGGGACGCGCCCTGGCTGCGCGCGGCGACGGCGGAGGAAGAGCGGAACCTGGACCGCATGGCCGCCGCGCTCTTCCATGCGCACGGCATCCAGATCGCCGGGCGCACGAAGGGCGACACGGCCATGGCGGCGCTGATCGGGCATCGAAACGCGCGGCCCGTGCTGGTGGCGAGCTACGCGCTGCGGACGGAAGACGCGATCTATCGCCAGGCCGCGCTCCTCGTAATCGCGGAGGACGGGGAGAACGGCTACCGGCCGGCGTATACGTGGTTCCACGAGGGGATCGTGGACGACGTGGAGTCGCGCGCGCTGGTGGACGCCGCGGACCTGGACGGCGATGGCCAGGCCGAGCTGGTGGTGCGCAAGGGCTTCCACGAAAGCTGGAGCTACACCATCCTCAGCCGTACCCCGGCCGGATGGATGGCGGTATACCACGGCGGAGGCGCCGGCTGCTGATGGCGTCCGGCATTCGACGGCTCCCGCTCGTCGCGCTCGCGGTCGCGGCGTGCACGACGGCCCGCTCCACGCCTCCCACGCCCTCGCCGCCCGCCCCTGCGCCAGCCGTCCCGGCGGCTGCCACTGCCGCGGTGGATACGCCGGCGCCCGCACCCCCGCCCGCTGCGCCGCGGTGGTCCGAGGGCGTGCTGCTGTCGGTGTATCCCTGGGGTCACGAGGGCTTCGGGTTCGATCCCATCGCCATCCTCACCCCGGACGGCCCGCGGAACCCGGATGAGGTGGCGGATTCCACGTTCATCCGCCGCTACTACCGCCTGGGCACCCGCTACCAGGTGCGGGTGGACGGCGTGCCGGCCGGCGAGGCGGCGGTCGTCAAGTCGCGCCCTTCCCCCTGCATGGAGCGGGTGAGCTACGCGGACGTGACGCTCACCTCGGCGCTCCCGGAGCAGTGGCACGGCATGGCCTCGGACGTGTTCCGCGCGGCGCCTGCGCGGCCGCTGATGCGTCCGGCGACCCAGGCGGAGCAGGGCATGCTGGGGCTGCTGGGCGACAGCATCCTTGCGGCGCGTGGCGTTCCACCGGACCAGCGCGCCACCGCACAGCGAAGCGCCATGTTCGCGGTGACGGTCGCCGGCTTCGAAGGGCCGGTGCTGGTGGGCACCTTCACCGTCCCCATGCGCGGGCGCAAGTCACTCAACGCCTACACCATGATGCTGGTCGCGGAGCGGCGCGGCGGGCGGTACGGCCCCACATTCGTGTTCTTTGCGCGGGAAGGCCGGGGCGTGGCGGCGAGGTCGTTCTGGGATGCGGCGGACCTGGATGGCGACGGCGTGCCCGAGCTGGTGATGCGCGCCTCGGCCACCTCGGGATGGTGGGGCTACACCATCCTGAAGCGCGGCACGGACGGCTGGGCGGAGATCTACCAGGGCGGCGGCTACACCTGCTGATGCTGATGGCGCGTAGCCGGCCCCGTCCCGGGCGGTTGAAACCGCGGCTGGAAAGGCACGCCTGCGAATCGGATGCTATCTGCCGTCCGCCGCCTGGCGAATAAATTCGCGGCAACAACTACACAAAGTCCGCCTGCGCGGACTCGGCGGCCCGAGCGTGTGCGGCGTCCCATGCACCTGCGCGTCCGCACCCACGGGCGTTGCCGACGCGAGCGGGTGAAGCCCCGCCGGGCGAGCTCCGCGAGCCCAGGGCGGGGCTTATGGCATTTCTAGCCGCGGGCTTCAGCCCGTGGCGCCGCGCGCCCCGCCTACTCCTCCTCCGCCACCCGCGTCAGGTAGCCCAGCTGCAGCAGCATCAGCTGCCGCAGCGGGTGCCACTCGCCGCGGATGGAGGCGATGACGGCCTCCGGCGACGGGTCGGTGAAGACGATGCGCAGGGGGGAGTCGGCGTACTGGTGCAGTTTGGCGGTGCCGGAGTCGGAGCGCGCGACGACGCGCCACTTGGGCCAGGGCTGCTGCCGCGCGCGCACCTGCCCCGTCAGCAGCGCGCGCACGCCGCGGGTCACGCGCAAGCCGGCCGTCAGCGGCAGGTTGGCCGCCGTGCCGAAGTACGGAAAGCGCCAGCGTGAGTGCGGCACGGCCCACGAGCGGCGAAAGAGCGGCTTCATCGCGGCGTGGAACAGGCGGCGGTGGCGCTTCCACTCCGTCGGGATCGAAGCGGCGAGCGTGACCAGCGCGTTGGCGTGGTACGGCTCCTGGCTGGCGAACATCCGCCGGTTGCCGTGCAGGTTCGCCGAGTGCTTGCGCTGCGTGAACGGCCACAGCTTCTCCCACTCCGCCGCCGTCGTCGGCCGGAACTCCGCGAGCCAGCGGCGAAAGGCGAGGCGCCGCGCTTTCACCTGCTCCAGCAGCTCCGGGCGGATGATGGACGCGGGCGGCAGATCGAACACGTCCGGCGCGGGATGATCGGGCGCGTGCTCGGCCTTGAGGAACGAGTCGGACGACAGGCCGCCGAGCACCGCGGGAAAGCCGCGCAGCCCCAGCCGCTCGTGAAAGCCCCAGCCGTGCACGTCCATGAAGTTGTTGTGTGCGCCGATCATCCCCGCGACGGATTCCAGCCCGTCGATGTAGTGATCCGGCGTCCGCTGCCCGAAGGTGAGCGTCGCGCCGTACGCCCGCGCCGCCGCCCGCGCCACGCGCACCTCGCGGTTCTCCCAGTCCGCGTAGACGAACGCCCGCACCCGCACTCCGTCCGGCACCGCGCCCAGCACGGCGCGCGCATCCTCGCCCCCGCTCAGCAGCAGCGCCACCTCCGGCACGTCGCGGCAGATGGCGCCCACCTGCTCCACCAGCGCCTCGCGCACCGCCGCGGCGGCCTCGCCCACGGACCCGTACGGATAGCGCTCCACCGGCCGCCAGTACGTGCGGACGTCGAGCTGGTCGCCATCGGGACGGAAGGGGAGCGCACTGCCGGGCGCCAGCTGCTCCACGCCCGTGTAGAGCGTGTGCGGCCAGGTGCAGGTGAGGTTGACGAGCAGGTCCGCGGCGGAGACGGGATCGATCTCGTCGTTCCGGCCGACGGCGCGCGCGACGGCGTCCAGGTGCGTTCCCGCGATCCACCGGCCGTCCCAGTCGTGCGCAGCGAAGACGGGGACGAAGGAGCCGACGTCGGTAACGATCATCCCGCCGCCGCGCGTGGTATCGACCGCCAGCGCGACGAAGCCCGAGTCGATGCGCTCCGCCCAGGGCGCGTCAGGGCCGCCACGGAGGAGCGTGTGCACGGCGCGGCGGCGGCCGCCCAGGCGCGAGAGACCCGGCGGCTCCGGCGCGACCCGCACC
>DASQBH010001299.1:0-9464 GCA_035635315.1 Longimicrobium sp. | reverse complement strand
GCGCAAGGATCACCGCGGGCCGTACCTGTCGAACGACCTCCGCCAGCATCCCTGGCAGCTCCGGCGGGATCGCTTCGGCATCACCGAAGATCGCATCGAGCGACGGCTCCAGGCGGACGGAGGCATCGGGGAACTCGCAGGAGATCAGGTTCGCGCCGATGGCGGCGGCAAAGGCCGCGTCTTCCGCGCGGCGGATGGAGGTGGCTTCCCGTGCGTCGTCCTGGAATCCATGCACGCCCAGAAAGTTGGTCCTGCCGAACACGGTGGCGATCGTCACCGGCGCAAAGACCCGCCTGTGAAGCAGGCCGCCTACCGAGAATGCCGCATCGTCCGGATGTGGGGACAGGACGAGTGCTGCCTGCGATTGCACCGGGCCGCCGCTCATGTCGAGAACGGGTCCGGCCTCACGCGGAGAGCGCGGAGGGCGCGGAGAACAGAAGAGAACGGGGGTTCTCCGCGTCCTCCGCCCCTCCGCGCCCTCCGCGTGAAAACCTGTCTCAGGCCCTGGATGTACACGGAATCAGCATCAACGCGATGACATGGATAATGGCAGGGCTGACTGCTGACCAAGTAGACCGAAATTCCCGGGCATGCGCAAGCGGCTCACCGATCGGCCCGGCCGCGGTCGGAGGAGACCAGCGCCTTTACGTCACGGGATGGATCGAGCCGGCGCCGACCTCCGAATGACGCCACGGGCGGGTGACAAAACCGCCAGCGGGTGATCGGACCGGGGCGCCGGGCGCGACGTCGCTCGCGCGCGGACCGTACGCGACGAACACCTCCGCCGGGGCTCCCGCGGACGCCGCGGGGAGCGTCGCCGCGACGGCGTCCACCAGGTCCTGGCGGGAGCCCTGGACCCCGTCTCCCGCCCGGGTCCAAGCGGCGGTCGCCGGCAGCTGGTCCAGGCACGTGACCGCCACGCCGATCCGGGCGCCGAACGATCGCTCCAGGAGCGCGGCATCCGCGAAATCGTCCCTGATCCGCCGCCCGAGCGCATCCACGTCCAGCAGTGCGTACCGCAGCGGGCCCTGAAAGTCGTGGGGCACGTTGGTCAGGTCGTACACGCCGGGGAACGGCTTGCCCTCGAGCTCTCCCTCCAGCGGCCCCGCGCCGTGGCGGGTGACGTACGCCCGCGTGGCGTAGGTGACGGCCAGCCGGGCCGGCGGCAGCTCGTTCATCAGCTCCACGACGTTCCGCACGCCCGTGTTGGAGCGGGTGACGTGCGGAAACGTGCCGCGCGACTGGTCCAGGGCCAGCCCCTGCGCGCCCTCGAAGACGACGCGCTCGTGCTCCCGCAGCACGTCCAGGTCTGCGCGGACCTGCACGTCCCGCAGGAACTCGTCCAGGACGAGGAGCCAGTTCTCCACCAGCGTCCCGCTGGTGACGATCGCCTTTCGCCGCTCGTACTCCGCGCCGATCCCCAGCGTGGCCACGCGCCGCGGCACCCACTCGTTCAGGATGCGCCCGAGCGCCGCGCGGACGGCCCCGGGGTCCCGCCGCGCCATGCCGACGGAGAGGTGAAAGTCCGGCGCCTCGCTGCGCGTCACCGTCTCGTTGATGCCAAGGCCGACGCTCCCGTGACGGCCGGCCCCGCGGGTGGTTTCCACCATCTCGTTGATCAGCATGTCGTACGGCGTGGTGATCAGCGCCCGCGGGTCGATGCGGACGCGGGGACTTACCCCCAGCCGCACCAGCGCCCCGTGCTCCCGCCCGAAGACCATGGGGTTCGCGATGAAGTGCCGCGTGAGCAGGGTGCCGGCCCCCGCGAGCGTCCCCGCCCCGAAGTGGCTGAACACGTGGCGAGTACCCGCGTCGACCACCACCGTGTGCCCCGCCTGCGCCCCCCCGTTGAAGCGGGCGACGAGCGTTCCCCGCCCGCCCTGCGCGCGGGCAAAGTAGTCCGTCATCAGCCCCTTTCCCTCGTCCCCGAAGCTGGCGCCGATGACCACGCGTGCCTGTTTCATGACCGTGCCCTCCGGATGAATGCCGCCGCCTCCATCGCGGACGGGCGCCGGGCCGGCGATCGAAACCCGCCCGGTGCCCGCCCGCCACGCGATCACCCCGTCCCGCGCCATGCTCCCGCGGCTACAGGGCGACCAGCCCGCTCCCCGCGCCGGCCGGTGCGCCGGCGGTCAGCCCCCCGATGGCCTGGCGCACCACCAGCGACGTGTCGCCGCTCCAGGAGGCCGCGACCGTCTCCGTGTCCACGCCCTGCCGCACCTGCAAAATGCTCACGATGATCTCGCCGAGCTTCTGGTAGTCGTGCACGGGGATGGCGTGCTCCCCCAGCAGGCTGCGCCACCTGTCCACCACGCCCGGACGGCTGCGCGCGTGGCTCCCCTGCATGATGATCAGGTGGTACACGTCCCAGCTGCGCCGGGCCATCGCCAGCAGCTCCGCCGTGGTGTAGTCGCGCTCGGCGTCGGTCCCGAAGACGCGCTGGATGTGCGCCCGCGTAAGGGTGGGCGGCACGCCCTCGTCGCCGTAGGTAAAGAGGATGCCCTTTTCCCCGCGCTTTTCGAACGCGTCCGTGCTGGTGTGCATGGCCGCGAAGTACCACGGCAGGTGGTAGCTCTCGCTGTCGTTGCCGCCGCCGCCCTTTTCCACGTACAGGGACTTGGCCTGGGTGCCCAGCTCCGTGGCGCCGGCCTCGAACTGCGTCGCCTGGAACGGGGCGCGGTCGCACCACACGTCGCCCACGGCGGCCACCAGGATGTGCGGGTCGGTCACCGGCGCGCGCGCGTAGATCTCCAGGGCGATGGCAGGCAGCGACTCCTTGAGCAGCAGGTAGGCGAGCTCGTCCATGGACCCCGTGACGTCGCCGGCGATGATGATGGGCGTGGAGCGGGGGTTCGCCGCGCTGTCACGCGACTCCCGCACGCCGTTCTTGAGCTGCGCGGGGTCGTTGGCGGCGACCATCCCGCTCGTGTTGAGGACCTGGTCCTTCGTCTTTCCGGCGAACGAGCGGGTCGCGAAGCTGCTCCACTCGTCGGCGCTGAATCGGCTGTGCCCCATGGTGCCCCTCCCTGATGGATGTGGATGATCCGGCTACTGCGCTCCGCCGTAGATCTCCTGCGGCGTCAGGTCCATCGTCACGAACCGCCGCGGGCCGAACGCGGCGTCCCTCGCCCGGGCCCAGTTCGCGTAGTCCTCGATCCCGTCCTCCTCCCCCGGCGTCGTTACCCACCGCCGCAGCGCCGCGGGGATGGCGGGGTCCCGCAGCAGGCGCGTGCCGCCGGGATCGCCCAGGAGCGTCCGCGCCACCAGGCGGATGAGCTCGCGGTCCAGCCCGGGCGTGGCTCTCCGGGCGGCGGCCACGTGGGGCGGCAGGATCGTCCGCCACACCTCCGCGCTGGGCCCCGGCAGGTACGTCATGGTGTCCCCCACGGGCCGCGCGTACCACCAGCCGCCCAGCAGGTGGCCGGCGTGGTCGCGGGGGGAGATGAAGCAGCTGTCCACGCTGATGGCGTTGTGCGTGAGCCCGGCCCAGTGCAGGTAGGCGCCCAGGTTGTGCAGCGTGCTGAGGATCCACGCGACGTGGCGCGGGGCGATGGCTCCCCCCAGATGCTCCAGCACGTCGCGCAGCCGCACCACGTCCGGCGCCCTGGCCAGCACCAGCACGGGCCCCTCGCTGGTCTCCGCCTCCAGCTCGATGCGCGGGAGCACGCGGGCCATCTCGTTGCGCATGGCGTCGTTGGCAAAGCGCAGCCCCTTGAGGGTGCGCACGCCCTGCGCGTACAGCGCCCGGTGCTCGCTCCGGAACTGGTAGGTGATGGACCGCGCGCCGATCAGCAGCGTCCCCAGCTCGAACGGGTAGCGCCGCAGAAAGCGGATGCTCAGGCGCCTGCCGCCCCCCAGCGCCAGCTCCCGCCGCCCTGCCCCGCACCACGTGCCTTCGTCCATCTGCCGGTCGCGCGCGGCCCTGAGCCCGGCCAGGTGCTTGAAGACCTCGCCGTACGTGGGATGGCGGTCCGGGTGAAATTCCATGGCCAGCGTGCGGTAGAGCCTGCGGTCCGCCTCGCCGTCGCCGCTGAAGAGCTTCTCCGGGCGGTCGGCGGGGATCGCGAGCAGGCCGGCAGCCGTGAACGCCGTCGCGGGGTCCGTCGTCATGCGCATGATCTCCTGCCTCGTTCCGGTGGATTCCGCCGAGGGACCATTCTCAAGTCGAGAACAATCTCGAAACGAGAATAATGCTCCGCCTGCCCCGTGTCAAGGAAAATCTTGGGGGATGGGATTCGATGGAGGTCGCCCGGGTGCCCTGGGGCCGTGGGGACGCTGGTGTGGGATGAAAAACGAGGCGGAGGGAAAGGCAGGTGCCTCGCTCGCTCCCCGTTGGAAACGACGGTGCGAGGGGTCCCCGAAACGACGCGAGGCGCGGAGAGATCCTCTCCGCGCCTCCATGTTTCCGGGTCGTCTCGATCTCCGTCCCGGGGAGCCGGCCCGTGGCCGCGGGTTATACCGGATCCGCAAAAACAAAAAGCACTCACGCAGAGCAGCGGAGGGGCAGAGCAGCAGAACGAAACTCTCTGCTACTCTGCCTCTCTGCTACTCTGCGTGCAAAGTCTTTTGCCGGAGTTGGTATTAGAGCGCCGGCGCGGGGTCAGCCCATCCGTTCCGCGAGCGTCTGCACCTGCCCAAGGAGCCTGAAGAACACCGCCGATCCGATGGCCGCCACGGTGCACCTCGGGGAGTGATCCGTTCAGGTGCGGAGCGGCTCCCGTGGGACCGTGGACGACATTCGAAACCCGCGACGCTCCGTCCGCCGCAGCGGTTGCGTCATCCCGGCGGCGCGAGGGCCGCGGCCCACGGGTGGTCCGGCCGCGCGCGCAGCAGTGCGCCCCGGAGCCACGCCCGCCCCTCCGCGTCCAGGAGCGGCCGCGCCGCCAGGAAGTCTGCCTCGTCCGCGGGCCGCGGCGACTTGGACTTGTAGAGCAGCACCACCTCCGGCGCCAGCACCCGCACGCCGCCGGGACCGGGCAGGAGGGCGCGCGCGAGGGGCAGGCGGACGGCCGGGTCGCGGCGGTACACCCAGTCCGCACCGTCGCGTTCGTTGAGCAGGAATTCGAGCGCGAAGGGCGGCGCGCCGGCGGGGGCGCGCGCGTGCACCTCGTGCACCGGCAACTCCAGGCGCGCGCCGCGTTCCCAGGGTGTCATACGCCCGCCCACCACCATCGCGAAGTCCCACGCCGGGAGCGCGGCGCGCAGTGCGTCCTGGTTGTCGCGGAACACCGCGATGTCCGCGTCACGCGTGCGCACGCGTGACGCGGCCCAGCGCCAGGTCCAGCGCCCACCCGCCGGCAACCGCCCACGGCGCGTCCAGGTCCCGCAGCGCGGCGGTGACGGCGCGGATCTCGGCCGGAAGTTCGGTGAACGTCACGACGCCTGGTGGATGCGCGGATGTCGTGGCTGGCGCAGCGGCTACGCGCCGGTTTCGTCCGCGTGTGCGTGCGGAGGAGGGTCCTCCTTGCCGTGGCTGAGCCACAGCGCACCGGAAACGAGAAGCGTGCCGAGCCCCAGATAAAGCAGGTCGAGCGAGGTGTTGATCTCGATCTGCAGGGCGTACTCGAAAAACTTTACCACCAGGATGAGCAGAACGACCTTGGCCAGGCGGCCCTTCAGGTCGTCCATGCTGCGGATGAGGAGCAGCCGCGCGGCAAACTCCGAGCCTTCCGCCACCTCGATGCGGCTCACGAACAGCTCGTACAGCCCCAGCGCAAAGATCAGCATGATGGCGGCGAGCAGGTATCCGTCCACCACCTCCACCACGTGCGTCACCGTCGCCGACCGCAGCGCGGCGCGCGCCTCCGGGGCAAGATGGAAGTCGGCGTACGCACCCAGGTGGCTCACCAGCCCGATGACGTCGATGGTCGCGACGAAGAACATCGCGCCCGCCACGATCAGGCTGGCCACGACGGCCACCAGCACGATGAGGCGGCTGTTCCAGAGAAGTGCTTCGAAGCGGCGTTCGATACTCATTTGATCCGGTGTTCCGCATGAGACGGGTTGCGTTCGCGGCCACAAAGGTGACGCTCTCACCCACGCTCGCAAGGGCAGGATGCGGAGAGACAGAAAACGGGGCTCCGCAACCGGAGCCCCGCCGTGCAGACCGGCACACCGGCGCGACGCGCTACCCGGCTGCGTGGCGCCATTCAGCTTACCGGCAGCACGTTGTCGCCCCAGGGTCTTATATAAGGCTCCTCATCCAGACTCGACCTTTCGATGGAGGTTAGCGCCGCAGGAAGGCGCGGACCTCGTCTGCGAAACGCTCGGGCTGGTCGAGCATGATGAAGTGCCAGGCGTTGGGGATACGCTCCAGCGTCACGCGGGGTGCCGCCGCGTACGCGGCGCGAAAGACCGCGTCGGCCTGCGCCGCGTCGAGCGGCAGATGGGGGCCCTGCACGTAAAGCACGCGGATCGGAATGGCGACCCTGGCCAGGTCGGCCCGCAGGTCCTGCAGGATCAGGTCGCGCATCGCTCGCGCCGCGACACCACGGTCGCTCGCTATGCCGCTGTCGATCGCGCGCGGCCTCAGGCTCTCCGTCTGGATCATGCTGTTGACCGATGACGTGTGCAGACGGCGCCAGGGCTCGTCGTCCGGCGTTTCCCAGGCCGCGCGCACGCGCTCGGCGATCGGCCCCGCCGTCTCGGGCGTCACCGTTCCCGGCGGGCCGAAGAACGTGCCCATCCACGGCACCATGTCCACCACCATCAGCCTGGACACCGCATCGGGGTGCCGCACGGCCAGCGCCAGGCCGACGCCGCCGCCCAGCGAGTGCCCAATGAAGGCGGGGCGCTCCAGGCGTGCCTCGCGGATGTAGCGCGCGACCTCCTCCACCAGGGGCGCCACCACGGGGCCGCCGTCGCCGTTTGCACCCGCCGGTACGCCCGCAAAGCCGTGGACCTGCACGAGGTGGTAGCGGTAGCCGGGCACCGCGGCCACCGTGCCCGCCCAGACGTCCGCCGCGGACGACGCGAGCCCGGGCACAAGGATGACATCGGGACCCGAGCCGCTCGTGGTAACGGTGATGCGATCCGACTGAAACCGCGCGCCCGTCTCGCTTCGGGCCGCGAGGCCGGACGCGCATGCCGACAGACTCACCATTGCGACGGTGCCGACAAACAGTGCTCTCACACGCGCCATCACTCCTCCTCCTCAGGATGTCCTCTCGCTCCACGATGTGCCGGCGCACCCTCGACGCGGCCTGGCGCTTGAAGGTTGCGCATCAAGCGGGCCCAGTGCCTGACGCGGCCGAAAGCGAGCCGCCGCTGCATCGCCATCACTTCACCGGCAGCACGTTGTCGGCCGAGTTGCGGTCGATGTAGAAGTTGTAGGGGTCGATGCCGGCATGCGTGGGCTTTCGGTCGGTCACGAACCGCAGCACCTGGCGGCCGGAGCGGATGGGGCGGCGCTCCAGCACGACCACGTGCGACGGATCGAAGGCGTCGCGCCCGGGCTCGGCGGTAAAGAGGCCGATCTCGATGCGCTCGGCGAGCGGCGTCTCCGTTTCGCCTTTGCCGTCGACGTAGAACTTCTTCGCCTCCACCGGCACCGTCACGTCCCACCTGCCGTCCGCGCGGCGGACCGCCGTGGGCTGGATGGCCTGCAGGTGATAGAGGGTGACGCGCTCGAACAGGTCGGTGATCAGTGCCTGCTCTTCCGCCGTCCTGGCCTGGGCGCGCAGGGCCGCCACCAGGTCCAGCGAGCGGGGGAACGGCGCCCCCGCAAACCGGTACCGCTCCAGCAGCGTCCGCAGCGCCCGGTTGACCGCGTCCTCGCCCAGCCGCTTCTGCAGCAGGTACATGGCGAGCGCTCCCTTGCGGTAGGTGACGTGGTCCTGCCCGTCCACGCGGGTGAGCGTCGGCTCCTCCCCCGCCGAGTAGCCCCGGCCCTCCAGGTAGCGGTCCAGCTCGAACTGCAGGTAGCGGCGCATGTAGTCCTCGCCGCGGAGCTTCTTCACCACCATCTGCGCCGAATACTGGGAGAGCGTCTCGGACAGCAGCTCCCGGCCCTCCATGTCGGCGCCGACCACCTGGTGCGCCCAGTACTGGTGCGCCAGCTCGTGCGCGGTGAGGTACGTGACGTAGTCCATCGCCTCCGGCTCGTCGTAGTCGGAGATGAAGCCCACCGTCTCCGAATACGGGATGGTGCCGGCGAACGCCTGCGCGAAGTCGTAGTAGCCCGGAAACTCCACGATCCGGGCGTGGTCGAACGGGTACGGGCCGAAGTTGGCCTGGTAGTAGTCGAGCGCCGCCGCCAGCGCGTCGAGCATGCGGTCCACGTTCCACGCGTGCGCCGGGTGATAGTAGACGGCGAGGTCCACCCCCGCGTGCCGGCGGTGCTTCTCCGCGTAGCGGGCGGACTGCAGCGAGAAGCGCGGATGGATCGGCACGTCCGAGACAAAGCGGACCACGCGCCTGCCGCCGCGCACCACGTCCGAGACCCGGTTGCCGGGCGCGAGCGGCGTCTGGTCCGCCGGCGTCGACACGGTGATGTCCGACTTTGCCCATCCCCGCCCGTACGTCGTCTGTGCGGTCGCGGCGAGGTCTTCCAGCTTCGGCGTCCCGGGCGCCTCCGGCAGGCCGTGCCTGCGCCGCGCCGCCGGGTCCTGCAGCGTGCCGGCGCCAGCCATGCCGATGAAAGGCATCAGGTGGCCCTCGTTGAGGAACGTGCCGTTCTCCACGATCCTCGTGTTCGTCGGCTGGTTGCGAAAGCCGCGCAGCCAGAGCCGCGTCTCGAACGACAGGACCCGCTCCTCCCCCGGCTGCATCGGCCGGTCCAGTCGATAGATGCGGTAGCGGTATCGCGCATCGTCGGAAACCAGCCTTGCGCCGGCGAGAGTGGCGCGGACAAGCTCCAGGTCCTCACCAAACACGCGGACGTGGATGTCGGGGATCGGCTGCGACGTCAGGTTGCGGAGGCGCAGGCTCCCCTTCGTCACCACCCGCCGCTCCTCCGGGTAGAGGGCGACGTCCAGCGTAAGGTCCACGGTCCTGGGCTGCGGCAGGCCTGCGTACTTTCCATACTTCTTCTCGTACGCCACCGCATACTCCTCCATCGCGCCCTGCGTCCGATAGTCGTTGAGGACGTTGGTGTTGTAGTACGCGCAGCCGCCCGCCGCGACAAAGGTCAGCAGCGCCGCGCCGGCCACCCATCCCGGTCCGCCCGCCAGGCGCCGCCGCGCATTGGCGAGCCTGGGCCTGAGCCGGACCGCGGTGCCGCGCCGCCACAGCAGGTGCGCGGCGGTCAGCAGCAGCACGGCGAACGCACCCCAGTACACGCGGAACGTCCATGCGCCGGTCCAGAACGACGCGGCGCCGTTCATGTCGCTGAGCGGCATCCAGGGCGTGCCACCGTACAGGAGGAGGTTGTGGTCGACCGCCGTGTTCAGCTGCTGCCACGCCAGGAACAGCACCATGATCCCCCAGCCGACCGCCTTGTGGGGGCTGAGCGCCTGGACGAACAC
>DASQBH010001298.1:0-4903 GCA_035635315.1 Longimicrobium sp. | reverse complement strand
TGCAGGTAGCGCGCGGCCGCGCCGGCCACGTGCGGGCTGGCCATCGAGGTGCCGTCGATGGTGTTGACGCTGCCGCCGATCCAGGCGGAGGTAATGGCCACGCCCGGGGCAAAGATGTCCAGGCAGCTGCCCCAGTTGGAGAAGTCGGCCTTCCAGTCGTTGGACGCGGTGGCGCCCACGGTAATGGCGTTGGCCGTCCGCGCCGGCGTGTAGTAGCAGGCGTCGTCGTACGAGTTGCCCGCGGCCACGGCGTAGGTCACGCCGTCGGCGATGGAGTTGGCCACCGCCTGGTCCGCCGGGTCGTACATCCAGCCGCCCAGCGACATGTTGGCCACCGCCGGCTGCCCGGGCTGGTGGTGCGCGGTCACCCAGTCGATGCCGGTGATGATGAGGTTCCAGTCACCGAAGCCGTCGCAGTCCAGCACGCGCACGCCGATCAGGGTAACGCCCTTGGCCACGCCGTAGGTGGTGCTGCCCACGGTGCCCGCCACGTGCGTTCCGTGGCCGTTGCAGTCCTGCCCGCTGCCGCCGTAGGCGTCGAAGCCGATGGAGGCGCGGCCGCCGAACTGCGGGTGAGAGGTCTCGATGCCGGTGTCGATGACGTACACCGTCACGCCGGCGCCCGTGTTGTTGTACGTGTACGAGTTGCTGAGCGGAAGGTCGCGCTGGTCGATGCGGTCCAGCCCCCAGGTGGGGTTGGTCTGCACGTCGAAGGCGCGCACCCGCTGGTCCTGGGTGACCGAGGCCACGTTGGGGTTCCTGCGCAGCGCCTCGGCGGCGGCGTCGGGGATGCGCACCGAGAAGCCGCGGACGGCGTGCTGCCAGGTGTTCAGCACCTGGCCGCCGTGCGCGGCGGCCAGACCGCGGGCCTGCCCGGGTACGTCGCCCACGCCGTCCTTGAACAACACGATGTACTGTCCGGGGATGGGCTCCCCGCGTGCGGCGGCGCGGGCTTCGGCGGCCTGCGCGGTGGTGGTGGGTGTGGCGGTGGGCTCCACCGGAGCGTCCGTGCAGGACGCCAGCCCGAACGCCAGCAGGGTGAGGCCGAGGAGGCCTGCGCGGGGGTGTGGCATGTGTGGCATACAGCGCCTCATGGGGATGAGGGTGTGACAGCCGCCCGACGGCGGAGGTGCCACCGGGTGGCAGGTCACTATACAGCCCCGACCATCCCGAAGTTTCACGAATCATCGTCCTTTTTTACGCGGAACATCAATCGCCAGCGTCCA
Organism: Longimicrobium sp.; assembly: GCA_035635315.1. GTDB lineage: Bacteria > Gemmatimonadota > Gemmatimonadetes > Longimicrobiales > Longimicrobiaceae > Longimicrobium. The sequence continues at coordinate 3,677 of DASQBH010001298.1, read as the reverse complement.
CAAATCCTTGCTCTCCGTTGGATTTTATCCGATTGATAATACAAATGTTTTAAATACAAATGTCGCAATTTGCTAAGATTGGAGATCCCGGGTCTCGGGTCGGATGAGGGGATGTCGTCGGGGGAAAGAATGGCACTACATGAACTTATGCATCTCGGTCGGCGCGCAGGCAGCGTTCCTTTCGAGTCCTGCGGCGGAAGTTGTCGATGCTGTTAGGGCTTCTATGGAGCGCGAACTCAAACACCTGGCTCCCCGCTCGCCGGGCATTTCGTCACTCCAGATGGCCACATCAGCCTCGGAAAACGGTCTCTCACACCATGGAACTTGCCCCTGGGCGAGAATGTCACCCCGTCCCTCGCAGCGGATCACTCTCCTCCCTTCCCTGCTTCCCCGATCGTGGAGTGGGAGGACGGTTCACCCGATCGCGCATCAGGTGATGTGGACCCTTGCACCCGCGCGTGGGGAAGCCCATCTGCCGATCCGCATCCCTCTCCCCAAAAACGCGGATGTGCCCCCTGCCGCATTCGATCCCTCTGCCGTTCCCGACAGCCCACGCCCGCTGGTGTCTCGTCGACAGCTCCTGATGCCGTCGACCCGGCTTTCAACCGCGAGATCCGGGGAACGGCACGAGAAAACTCCGCTAACTCAGTTGACTCCGTGTGAGGCCCAAATCTTTTTGCGACCCGGCTTCGACCCATGGGATCTGCGGAAACGGCACGAGAAAACTCTGCTGACTCTGATAACTCTGCGTGAGGACCCCTCTTTTTGTGAGCCTGCGGACGGCGCACGGGAGGGAGATGTGGACGCGCGGGCGCCTGTACCCTGCCGCGCACGGGCCCGGGGCAGTAGAATAGAGGCCGTTCAGAGCCCACCCACCTTTCAAAGACGCGCCGTTCTCCGTGCCGGACGCAGCCCGAGCAGCAGATTCACCCGTGGCCGGAACGGCGGCGGCGTCCCCGACGGCGGACGCGGCCGGCGGCGAGCCCCGCTACCGCGCCATGCTGGAGCAGGACCGCGAGCGCTGGTGGCAGTCCGAGAACTGGGACAAGTGGGCGGGCCACTACATCAGCGAATACCCGCGCGGGCAGTTCATCCTGCGCACGCTGGGCCGCTACGCCACCGACTTTCGTCCGGAGGGCGCGCGGGTGCTGGACGTGGGGTGCGGCGACGCGGGGGTGCTGATCGCCTTTGCCGAGGCGGGCGCGGCCTGCGCGGGGATGGAGCCCGACGCCCGCAGCCTGGAGCGCGGCCGCGTGCGGGCGGAGGAGCACGGCGTCCACGTTGACCTGCGCCAGGGGTTCGCCGAGGCGCTCCCCTTCCCCGACGCCGCGTTCGACCTGGTGGTGCTGGACAACGTCCTGGAGCACGTGCAGGACCGGGAAAAGACGCTGGCCGAGATCCGCCGCGTGCTGCGACCGGGCGGGCTGCTCTACCTCGTCACCCCCAAGCCGTTCGCCGCCTACAGCGTGTGGAGCGACCCGCACTACGCCATGGCGGGGCTGGTGCTGATGCCCCGCCCCATGCAGGTGTGGTACTTCGAGCGGGTGCGCGGCGGCGGCAAGGGAAACTACGGCGTGGGGGTGATCCCCACCCGGCGCGGGGTGCTGCGCATGCTGGGGCGCCACGGCTTTCGCTCCCTCGTCTCCCCGCGCGAGCTGTGGATCCACTACCTGCGCGAGAAGATCACCGGGCCCGCCGCCCTTTCCACCGGCCTCAAGCGCCGCGTGGGGCGGTGGGTGGCCGCGCGCCCGTGGGTGACCGGCGCCCCGCCGATGAAGTGGGCGTGGGACGTGGCCATCGGCTCCAACTTCTTTATCGCCCGGCGCGAGGGGTGAGCGGCCGGATGCGGGTGCTGCACTGCATCTACGACGACCCCGGCAACCCCTGGGTCGCCGGCGGAGGCGCGCACCGGGTGCGGGAGATCTACCGGCGGCTGGTCGATTCCGTCGACGTGACGGTGGTGAGCGGCAACTACCCCGGCGCGCGCGACGAGACGGTCGACGGCGTGCGCTACCGCCGGCTGGGCGCCACGGGGCCGTACGCGTGGAGCCGCGCCAGCTACGCGCGCGCGGCCACCCGCCTGCTGCACGCGGGGGACTACGACGCGGCCCTCTTCGACTTTTCCGTGTACACGCCCATCAAGCTCCCCCGCAGGGGGCCCGTGGGGATGGTGGTGCACATGCTCCACGGCGACACGTCGAATGAGCGCTTCGGCACGCTGGTGGGGGGATTTGTCCGGCGCGCCGAGCTGCGTTCGATCCGCCGGGCGCGGTGGATCACCACCCAGTCGAAGTGGATGATCGACCAGCTGCGGCCGCTGGTGCCGGCCTCCACGCGCCTGGTGCAGGTCGGCAGCGGCGTGCCGGACGAGTTCGGGCGGGTGGAGCGGCACGAGCGCGATTACCTGCTGTACTACGGCCGCTTCGACGTATTCCAGAAGGGGATCGACGTCCTGATCGACGCGTTCGCGACGATCGCGGCGGCGCGGCCGGACGTGCGCCTGGTGATGGCCGGGCGCGGCAAGGACGAGGCGCGCGTCCGCGAGCTGGCGGCGGACCCGCGGCTGGCCGGCCGCGTCGAAGTGCGCGCCGGCGCGGACCGCGCGGAGGTGCTGCGGTTGATGTCCGGCGCGCTGGCCCTGCTGATGCCCTCGCGCCTGGAAGGCCTCCCCCTGGTCCCCGGCGAGGCGATGGCGGCCGGCGTTCCCGTGATCGCCGCGGCCGTCGCCGCCGTGCCCGAGGTGGTGGCGCCCGACCGCGGCGTGCTCGTCCCGCCGGAGGATCCCGGCGCTCTCGCCGCGGCCGCGCTGGCGCTGCTGGACGATCCGGAGCGGCGCGCGCGGATCAGCCAGGCGTCGCGGGAGTACGGCCGGCGCATCTCGTGGGACGTCATGGCGCGGGACCACCTGCGCTTTCTGGAGCAGATCGCCGCGGAGCACGCGGCGCCGTCATCCATCCACACCGACCGCTGATGAAGAACCCCACCCGAACGGCACCCGCGCCGAAAGCGGCCCCCCAGCCGGCCGCCGCGCCCGCCGAGCCGCGCTTTCCGGGCGTCGGCGCGGCCGCCGCGATCTACTTTGGCCTGGCGCTGCTGTACTTTTTTCCCGCGTTCCTTCCCGGGCGGCACATCTACGGGACGGACTACCTGGCCGGCGGGTACTTCTTTCACGAGGTCATCTCCCAGCGCTTCGCGGCCGGGGTGCTCCCCGCCTGGGTGCCGGAGGTGTACGGCGGGCTTCCCATGTTCGCCAACCCGGGGAGCGCCTTCTACCCCTTCCGCTTTCTGGCGGACGCCGTCTTTCCGGTGGACCGCATCTGGCCGGCGCTGTTCGTCATCCAGTTCGGCCTGGGAGGACTCGGATCGTACCTGCTGGCGCGGGAGCTGGGAGCGCGGCGGTGGGTGGCGTTCGTGGCGGGGCTGGCGTTCGAGTTCACCGGCCTGGTGATGTCGTGGGTGCTGGCGGGGCACGAGGGGCGCATCATCGTGGCCACCTTTGCTCCCCTGGCCTTCTACTTCCTCCACGCGGGCGTGCGGACGGCGCGGCTGGCGCCGTTCGCGGGGCTGGCGGCGTCGATCGCCTGCTGCCTGCTGAGCTTTCAGATCCAGCTTTCCTACTACCTGCTGCTGGCGCTGGCCTTCTGGGCCGTCTTCAGCCTGTGGCACCTCAAGGCGTT
>DASQBH010001297.1:0-7807 GCA_035635315.1 Longimicrobium sp. | reverse complement strand
GACGGTCACCACCGTCCCCGGCACCGACACGGTAATCCCCTTCCCGTAATCACAAGAATCGAGGACGAAACAGGGCAGCGAAGGGTGATGGTCCTTCCGCTCGTCCCGTCCCCTCAGCCGTACTTGATGGCGTCCAGCGGGCGCTGGCCGGGGAGGGGGAGGATCACGCCGGGGTTGAGGATGCCGGCGGGGTCGAACGCCGCCTTCACCGCGCGGAAGCAGGCCACCGTCTCGGCGCCGAAGATGGTCTCGAGGAGCGGCGCGCGCAGGCGGCCGTCGCCGTGCTCGCCGGCCATGGTGCCGCCCAGCCGCGCCACCCCCTCCGCGATCTCGTAGACGATCGCCTCCGCCTCCCCGCGCCACCCCGGCTTCGCGACGTCCACCAGCGGGTTCACGTGCAGGTTGCCGTCTCCCGCGTGGCCGAAGATGACGGCGGGGAGGCCGTGGCGCGCGAGCGTCTCGCGCAGCAGGCGCACGTAGTCCGGCAGCCGCTCCACCGGCACCACGCCGTCCTCGATGAACTGCATCGACACCCGCGCGCCGGCCATCCGCGCGATCAGCGGGCTGGCGGCGTGGCGCACGTGCCAGAAGCGCTCCTGCTCGCCCGCGTCCGTCGCCAGGGAGACGCGGTCCGCCACCCCCGCCATCGCCGCGCGCACGGCGTCCAGCTTCCGCGCGACCTCATCGACCGAATCGCCCTCCATCTCCACGAACAGGATGGCCTCCAGCCCGGGGCGCAGCGGGTAGCCGGGGTCCTCGCCGCTGTCGCGCACCAGGTCGATGAAGGTGCGGTCGATCATCTCGCACGTCGCGGGGTCCAACTCCAGGATGCGCTGCACCGCCGCGCCCGCCGCCTCCAGCGCGGTGAACTCCAGCAGCGCCAGCCCGCGCGCGGCGGGGATCGGCGCCAGCCGCACCGTGGCGCCCGTCACCATCCCCAGCGTCCCCTCGCTCCCCACCAGCAGGTCCACCGCGTCGCCGGAGCGCAGGTACTCGCGCAGCGCGTAGCCGGACGAGTTCTTTCGCACCCGCGGCCAGCGCGCCTCGATCCGCACCGGGTCCTCGGCGATGATGGCGTCCACCTGGTCCAGGATCTCGCGCAGCCGCGGATGCTCGTCGCGGGCGCCGCGCGTCGTCGTGACGCAGGTGCCGTCCGCCAGCACCACGTCCAGCGACTGGATCCACCCGCGCGCGGAGCCGTAGCGGACGGTGTGCGCGCCGCCGGAGTTGTTGGCGATGATGCCGCCCATCGAGGCGCGGTCGGCGCTGGAGGGATCGACGGGGAACTGCAGCCCGTCCGCCGCCGCGGCGCGGTTCAGCTCGCCCAGCGTGGCGCCCGGCTGAATGCGCGCTGTCCGCCGCCCCGCGTCCACCGGTCCCACGGATCCGAAGCGCGTCTTGAGGTCCACCGCGATCCCGGGGCCGATGTTGCCGCCCGGCATCCCCGTTCCCGCCGCGCGCGGCACGAGCGCGATGCCGTGCTCCGTCGCCCAGCGCGCCAGCGCCGCCACGTCGTCCGCGTCCTCCGGCACCGCGACCGCCACGGGGAGCGCGCGCAGGATGCCGGCGTGCTCGGAGAACGCGCCGCGGCGCGCCTCGTCCACCGTCCACTCCCCACGAAAGCCGCGCGGCGGGTCGGCGGGGAGCGCCACGGAGCGGGGGGCGTTCCGCTCAGGCATCATTCCGCGGAGCCAGGTTGGGATGGGCGGTGAAGAAGGCGGCCCGCGCCTCGTTCAGGCTCTCCAGGTTGGCGCCGCCGCGGTAGTCCGGGTCATGGTATTGCACGCCGTCGTCCTCCCAGTTGCAGACGGGGCAGAGATCATACGTGCCGCGCCACGCTTCCGTCATCGTACGAAAGCCGCAGCAGGGGCAGGGATGGAGGATGGGCTCGGCAGCGATCTCCAGCGTGGCGCCCTCCCAGGGGACCGCCTGCCACCGCGCCAGATCCGCCGCTTGCAGGTAGCGGAATCCCAGCGCCACCTGGGACCGCCGCTCCGCGATGTGGTCGGCGTACTCCACCGCGTGGACCGCGCCGCGAACCAGGGGCTCCGCCTGGACCACCATCCCGATCCGCACCACGCCTTCCACCACGTCGCCCAGCAGGAAGAAGAGGTTGCGCGAGGAAAGGTTCAGCGTGCGCTTTACGTGAAAGCGGGCGGCGTCCATGGATCGTCATCCACCGTAAACGAAAAACGCTCCCCGGCGGGGAGCGTCGTGGTCGGCCGGGCCGGCGGCGTCAGTCGGCGCAGGCGGGGCACAGGCCGATCACCTCCACCCGGTACCCCTGCACACGGAAGCCGTCACCCACGTGCAGCTGCGGCAGGATCTCCGGCACCTGGCCGGGGACATCGCGCACCTGCCCGCACTGCACGCAGCGCGAGTGGTAGTGGTCGTCCGTACGCGCGTCGTAGCGGGCGCTGTCGTCGCCATAGGAGAGCTTTACGGCCAGGCTGCAGCTCACCAGCGTCTCCAGCGCCTTGTACACCGTGGCCAGGGAGATGTCGGTGATGTCGGCGCGGACGGCGGTGAACACCTCGTCGGCCGTGGGATGCTCGGTGGTGCCGAGCAGAAAGCGGTACACGGCCGCGCGCTGATCGGTAAAGCGCTGGCCGTTGGCCTCCAGTGCGTCTCTCAGCAGGGCGTCCGCCTGTTCGGGACGAACGCGTGCGGTCAGCGACATCGGCGGGGCAGTCTGGTGACCGGAGTGAACGGAAAATCGCAGAAACGACGCGGATTACAACATCAGAAGCTACGATTTGCGCCAGGGTATGTCAACCGCGGTCCGAACACCGTACGTTGCGGCGGGCACGGAGGATGCGAACGCCCGCGACATGCGGAGCTCCGTTGACGGGACCCTGGCTGAGATCGGAAGCAAGGTGCGAGCAAGGCTGAGTGCGGTGCTGGCGTGCGTGGCGCTGGCCGCGGGCGCGTGCGATGAGGCGTCGGGAAAGGTGCAGCCGCTGCCGCCGCTCACGCGGCCCAGCGTGGAGGCGCGCGCGGGGCTTCCCGAGGTGCGCGGCATCTGGCGGTTCGCGGGGTTCGAGATCCGCGCGCAGGACACGCTGCTGGTACGCGAGCAGGCGTACCAGCTGGTGCCGCCGCCCGAGATGCGCATCATCACGCAGCGGCTGGACAGCATCGCCGGGCAGCTGGTGCGCGACGGGGTGGGCTTTCCCTTTACCGGCGAGGTGCGGCGCGACAGCACCCTGGCGATCGTCACCTTCAGCGACGGCGTCGCCCAGTTTGCCGCGGGGCACCTGCAGCGCGACACCTTCTGGATCGAGCTGACCTCCCTATCCAGCGCGGCCGGCTGGTCGCCGGCGGCGCGCGCGGCGATGGTGCGCCGCGTGGGCGGGCCGCCCTTCCGCCGGCTGCTGGGCGGCGCGCCCATCGCCCCGCCGGTGGACTCCGCCGCCATCCGCGACAGCATTCGCATGGACTCCCTGCGCCGCGCCGGCGTCGTGGTGCCGCCCGCGCAGCCCGGCGTCGTCCCCGGCCAGCCGGGTGCCGTGCCGGCGCAGACGGTTCCGCAGACCCAGCCGCAGCGCCCGCCGGTGCAGCAGCAGCGTCCGCCCGTGCAGCAGCAGCGCCCGCCGGTTCAGCGCCCGCCGGTCCAGACGCCGCGTCCGCGGCCGCAGCTTCCGCCGCTGACGGAGCCGCCACCGGTCATCGAGCCCGAGCCCGCGCCGGAGAACCCGCCGCAGCTCTCGCCGCCGCCGAACCCGAACGCGCCGCGCGATACCCTCCGCTTCGGCCGCCCGCCGGGGTGAGACTGCTCGGGCTCCGAGGTCCGCCCCCTCCGGGCTCGTAAACCTCGCCCACCTCCCCCAAAACTGCTGGGGGAGGTTGATGTGGGGCCGACCTCGAACTGCTTCGGAAGGTTTGCGCGAAGGGCCGGCGCCCCCCTCCCCGGCCCTCCCCCACAAACTGCGTGGGGGAGGGAGAATTCGATCCCGCTTCGGCAGGGTCACCCACGGGGGGCTTGTCGAAGCGCGTCACCTCTCCCCCAGGGGTTTTTGGGGGAGAGGCCGGGAGAGGGGGCGCCTCGCGGACGCAGTTCGACGCTTTTCGAAGCACGACCTCCCCTCTCCGTGAGGAACGAACGGGGAGGGGCCGGGGGAGGGGCGCCTCCTACCCCGCGCGCCAGTCCGGGTTGAGCTTGCTGGTGAGGATGTGGTCCTCCCACCGGCCGTTCAGCAGCAGGTAGTCGCGCGCGAATCCCTCCACGGTGAACCCCAGCCGCCGCAGCAGCCCGCCGCTGCGCTCGTTGCGGGGCACGTAGTTGGCCTGAATGCGGTGCAGGTTCTGGTCGCGGAACATGTACCCGATCGCCACCTCCAGCGCCTCGCGCATCATCCCGCGCCCCTGGTACTCCGAATCCAGCCCGTACCCCAGCATGCAGTAGTGCGCCGGGGAGCGAAAGATCTGCGTGAAGTTGGCGTTGCCGATCACCCGCTCCGGCTTTGCGCGGTCGAAGACGAACAGCCGCACGCTCTTGCCGTCGCGGAACTCCGCCAGGTTGGCGCGCACCTGCGCGTGCCAGAACCCCTCCGTAAAGAACTCCTCCCCCACCAGCGGACGTGAGCCGGCCAGGTGCTCGCGGTTGTCGCGAAAGTAGCGGGCGATCTGCGGAACGTCCTCCGTCTCCGCCAGGCGGACGATGACCTGCGGTGCGGTAAGGTGGGGCGGGTTCCAGGGCATCGTCAGGCGGACGTGGGATGATGACGGTGGATGATGCGCGCGGGGAAAAGGTAGTGCGCGGCGGCGGAGGATCAAGCCGGGCATGGCCGTTGCGAGCGCCGCCCGCCGATCCGATGCACCTCCGCCGCCCGAATCCGCAGGGAGCACCGCCGTGGCCGAAGACCGCAAGGAGCCGCCGTTCGACGGGGGCTCGCAGCCCGTCCCGCACCAGAAGGAGCCCGTCCCCGGGCCGGGGCGCAGCGCCGCGCAGTGGGTGACGATCCTGCTGTGCGTGCTGGTGATCGCCGCAATCCTCGTCTACATCTTCGGGCGCTGACCACTTTCTCCGCGAGGTGGCGGATGACGGGAGCGGCTTGCCCGTCCGGCGGCGCGCGTACAACTTTGTGCGCATGCCCGCCGTTCTTGCCGCCGCGCGCCGCTGGGTCTTTCCCCCCGCGCCCGATACCGCCGCCGTAGACCGCCTTTCGCGCGAGCTGCGCCTGCCGCCGACGCTCTGCCGGCTGCTGGTGCACCGCGGGTACGGCGCGTCCGACGCCGCGCGCGGATTCCTGCGCCCGCAGCCCGACCATATCCACCCGCCCACGCTGCTCGCCGGCATGGGCGACGCCGTCGCGCGGCTGCGCAGGGCGATCGACGGCGGCGAGACCATCCTTGTCCACGGCGACTACGACGTGGACGGCATCTGCTCCACCGCCCTGTACGTCCGCGCGCTGCGGATGATGGGGGCGAAGGCCGAACCGTTCGTCCCGCGGCGGCTGGTGGATGGATACGACCTGTCGGAGGCGGGGGTGCGGGGCGCGCTGGACATCGGCGCCACCCTCATCCTGACCTGCGACTGCGGGATCGTGGCGCACGACGCCATCCGCCGCGCGCGCGCCGCGGGGATCGACGTCATCGTCACCGACCACCACACGCCCGGGCCGGAGCTGCCGGAGGCCGCCGCCGTCGTCAACCCCAACCGGGGCGACTGCGGCTACCCGGACAAGGGGCTCGCGGGCGTGGGCGTGGCGTGGAAGGTGTGCTGCGCGCTGGCGGCGGAACTCGGCTTTCCGCAGGAGCGGCTGCACTCGTTCCTGGACCTGGTCGCCGTGGCCACCATCGCCGACATCGCGCCGCTGCGGGGCGAGAACCGCGCGATGGTGCGCTGGGGCCTCCGCGTCCTTCCCCAGACGCCCAACGCCGGCCTCCGCGCCCTCCTGCGCGTTACCGGGCTGGCGGACAAGGCGGAGATCACTGCTTCCCAGGTGGGCTTCGTCCTGGCGCCGCGCATCAACGCGGTGGGACGGATGGGCGAGGCGCTGCGCGGCGTGCGCCTGCTGCTGACGGACGATCCGCGCGAGGCGGAGGAGATCGCCCTCACGCTGGAGACGGAGAACCGCTGGCGGCAGAGCGTGGAGGGCGACACGGTGAAGCAGGCGCTCGCCTCGCTGGAGCTGGGCTACGATCCGGACCGGGACTGGGGACTGGTGCTGGCGTCGGACGGCTGGCATCCGGGGGTGATCGGGATCGTGGCGTCGCGGATGGTGGAGCGGCTGCATCGCCCCACGGTGATGATCGCCATGGACGGCGCCGGGGAGGGGAAGGGGAGCGCGCGGTCGATCCCGGCGTTCAACCTGTACGAGGCGATCCGCGACTGCTCGGACCACCTGGTGCGCTTCGGGGGGCACCGGATGGCGGCGGGGTGCTCCATCCGCGCGGACCGCGTGGACGGCTTTCGCGAGGCGTTCAACGCCCGCGCCCGGCAGGTGCTGCGCGAGGAGGACCTGGTCCCCGAGGTGCGCATCGACCTCGAGATGGACCTGCGCCACGCGGACCACGACCTGGTGCGGATGCTGCGCCACGCCGGCCCCTTTGGCGCGGGGAACGCCACGCCGGTGTTCGCGGCGCGCGGCGTGGCGGTGGAGGAGCACCGGATCGTGGGCCAGGGGCACCTGAAGATGACGCTGGGTGCGTACGGAACGAAGCTGGAGGCCATCGGCTTCGGGATGGGCGAGCGGTGCCAGGAGCCCGGCTTTGGCGCGGGGCCCATGGACGTGGCGTTCAAGCTGGAGGAGAACCACTACAACGGCCGCACCAGCGTCCAGGCGCGCCTGGTGGACTTTCGCCCGGCGGAGTAGCAGGCTCCGAAGTCCGCCCCTTCCGGGCTGGTAAACCTCGCCCACCTCCCCCAAAACTGCTGGGGGAGGTTGATGTGGGGCGGACCTGGAAGCGCGGTGGAGGGTCTGGCGCGATGGGCGGGCGCCCCCCCTCCCCGGCCCTCCCCCACAAACCGCGTGGGGGAGGGAGAACGGCAGAAAGTCCGTCGTAGCGCCATCGAATTCTCCCCCTCTCCCGGCGCAGTTTGCCGGGGGAGGGGGCGGGGGGTGGGGGACCACGGACGCAGTGGGAAGCCTGTCGTAGCGCGATCGAATTCTCCCCTCTCCGTGAGGAACGAACGGGGAGGGGCCGGGGGAGGGGCACCGCGTCGGGCGCCAGTTCGATGCCTGTCGACGCGCCGACGCGCCTCCTCTCAGGCACCACCATCCAGCCAGCACCGCCAGTGAGGATCGTCGCGGGGGAGTGGGGGGGACGGCGGATCGCGGCGCCGCCGGGGCGGGCCACGCGGCCCACCACGGACCGCGTGCGCGAGGCGTGGATGTCGGTCGTGGGCCCATACCTGCCCGGCGCGCGCGTGCTGGACCTGTTTGCCGGATCGGGCGCGCTGGGCCTGGAAGCGCTCTCCCGCGGCGCCGAGCACGCCGTCTTCGTGGAGCAGGCGGCGTCCGCGCTCACCATCCTCCGCGCCAACCTGGCCACGCTGGGCGCGGACGACCGCGCCGAGGTCGTCCGCGCGGACGCCGTGAAGTATGTTTCCGGCCTCGACGCAGACGCGTTCGACGTGGCCTTCGCGGACCCGCCGTACGGGCAGGGATTCGCGCAGGCGCTGGCGGACGCGTTCGCGCGCACCCCCTTTGCCGGGCTGCTGTGCATCGAGCACGGCCGCGACGACGCCGTCCCCGAGCTGCCCGGCGCGCGCACCCGCCGCTACGGCGACACCTCCATCACCTTCATCCCCGCCCCCGAATGAGCACGGAGCGCGTCGCGGTCTGTCCCGGGTCGTTCGATC
>DASQBH010001296.1:0-5418 GCA_035635315.1 Longimicrobium sp. | reverse complement strand
CAGCATCTCCGCCAGCGCCAGGCGGTCCTCCCACGACAGGCGCGCGGCCTGCCCCAGCAGCTGGTTCTCCGCCGGAACGTCCGGCCGGCCCAGGCGGCTAAGGAAGTCCGCCGCGGCCAGCCGCTCCGTCAGCACCACGTCCACCCGGTGCTGTCCCGGCCCCAGGACGGCGCGCAGCACCTCGGGGTCGCCCAGGGAGCGGGTCAGGTAGCCGGCCATGCGGTTCAGCACGGTGTCGCTCACCGTCACGCCGGCCGCCCGCGCCTCCAGCATCACCCGCCCCGCGTACGCGGTCAGGAACGGCGAGGTCCAGTCCAGCGCGCTCCACAGGCCGATCCCGCCGTCCGTCCGCTGCCGCTGCTCCAGCGTGCGGACGACGACCTCGATCCGCGCCTTTGTATTCCCCGGCGCGGCGGTGTCCCCCGTCACCTGGCGGGCGCGGTGGAGGGCGATGAGGGGAAGCGCCTGGCTGGAGATCTGCTCCGTGCAGCCGTAGGGATACAGCTCCAGCCGCCGGTTGTACGCCTGCACCAGCGCCAGCGGCGAGGTGCCGAAGCCCAGCTCCAGCGACGAGCGGGCGGGATCGACCTCCGCGGGGAGGATGAACTCCACCGTGGCCGTATCCCGCAGCACGCCCGCGGAGGTCTGCACCACGGGGCGGTTGGCGGGGCGGATGGGGACGCGCACCTCCACCGCGTCCGCCTCGCCGTTCCCCGTCACCCCGAAGCGGAAGACCGCGCTGTCCCCCACCGGCGCCGCGAAGCGGAAGCGCGCCTCCGCGCCGCGGCCGGTGAGCAGCGACACGTTCCGCTCCGCGCCGCCGGAAAGCGTGACGCCGCGCGCCTCCACCGTCACCCGCGCGTCCACCCCCTGCGCGAAGCGGTGGTTCACGATGACGCCGGCCATGAAGTCGTCGCCCTCGCGGATGAAGCGCGGGAGCGCGGGGCGGGCGATCAGCGGCCGCGTCGACAGCAGCGGCGACTCGCCGGCGCCGTAGCGGTCGCCCGCGGTCACCGCCACCGCCATCACCCGGAAGGTGGTGATGTTGTCCGGCAGCCCGCCCGCCACCACCACCTCGCCGTTGCGGTCCGTCACCGCCGAGCCGATGAAGAACGCCGTCGGGCGGAAGCGCGAGCGGAGGATGCCGGTCAGGTCCTGCCCGCCGGAGCCGCCGGGGTTGCGCGTCCCCTTCTGCCCCTCGGGCACCTGCGGCGCCACGGCCACCAGGTTGCTGCCCAGCCGCATCCCCACGCCGCGCGGCTGGTAGAGCAGGTCCAGCGGGTCCGGCGTCTCGTAGCCGGTGAGGGAGAGCACGCCCTCATCCACCGCCCACAGCGTCACCTCGCTCACCTGCCCGCGTCCCGCGCCGTCCCGCACGCGCACGCGGATGCGCGCGCTGTCGCCCGGCCGATATTCGGGCTGCAGCGGCGCGACCTCCACCGCCAGCCGCTTGACCTCCGGCGTCACCCGCAGCTGGGCGTAGCCCACCCGCAGCGTCGGCCGCCCGGGATCGTCCACCGTCCCCGGCGGGGCGCTGCGCCCGCGGACGACGATCACGGAAACGAAGGCGTTGGGCGCGAACGCCTCGGTGATCGGGATCCGCAGCGTCGTCGTGCCGGAGGTGATGCGGATGCGGCGCTGCTCCAACACCCGCTCGCGCTCCACCGTGACCCACGCCTCCGCGTCGGTGAACGGCGAGGCGACCAGGATGGTGGCCGTGTCGCCCGGCGAGTAGCGCTCGCGGTCGGGGATCACGTCCATCTTGAACTTCCCCTCGTCGTTCCACGGCACCCAGTCGCCGCCCACGGTCCAGCGGGTAAAGGCGGTGCTCGCCTTGCGCCCCCGCCCGTCCGCCGCGGTGAAGGAGACGGTGTAGGCGCCCCCCGCGCGCGGGGTGAAGGCACACGCGGCCGGCTGCGCGGCGGTGGTCACCCGGCAGGTGGCGACGGTGTCGGAGACCCACTCGCCCACCTCGTCGTACGCGCCCCCGCGCTGCCGCCGGACGACGTGCCACTCGCGGCGGACCACGACCCCCTGCACCGCCACCCCGGCGACGTTGCCGCCGTCCGGGCGCACGGCGATCACGCCCACGCGGACGGGCGACCCCGCGGTCCAGAAGTAGCCGCTCCCCTCCGGCCGCGCGCCGATGTAGAAGTCCGCCGGGTGGACGAGGACGCTGGTGGACCCCGCGACCGTCTGCCGGTTGGCGTCCACCACCTCGGCCTGCACGGTCACCCGGGCGGGGCGGCCGTCCGCCAGCGGCGGAAGTTCGACGTCCAGCTCGCGGTAGCCGCGCGCGTCGAGCGTATCCGTCCCCCCCGCCAGGACGCTGGACCCCTCCCACGTCTCCTCCCACCACTCCCCGGCGTCGCCCAGGTACCACTCCTCCGTCCCGGGAATCTGCAGCTCCCACGGCGAGACGGGCGCCTGCCGCGCCGTCCAGCGCACGGGGGCGCGGGCCATGGGCGCGCCGAACAGGTAGCGCGCGCCCACGGTGGTGCGCACGCGGTCCCCGGAGAAGCGGGGCTCCTCGCTCGTCGCCACCTCCACCAGGAACTCGGGCGGGCGGTACTCGGCCACCTGGTAGCCGGCGTAGCCCACCGACCGCCACTGGCCGTCGCGCCGCAGGCGGATCTGCACCGCGTAGTCGCCCAGCGCCGCGTCGGCGGGAAGGCGGAAGGTGTGGTCCGCCGTGCCGAAGCGGCTGAGCGCCGCCGTCCGCTCGCCCAGCGGCTCCCCCTCGCGGCCGGTGAAGATCCAGCGGAGCGAGTCGCCGGGGGCGGGGGGCGCCAGCGAGCCCAGCGGCCCGTGGCGAACGATAGCCTTGGCGTAGACGGGCTCGCCGGGGCGGTAGATGCCGCGCTCGGTGAACACGGCGCCGGCCGCGGGCGCGCGCTCCTCGCCCCAGGCGCCATTCAGGCCGAAGCGGTAGGGGCTCAGGTCCGGATCGTACTCGCTGATCCCCACCACGGCGCGGTCCGGCCCGCGCTGCGCGGCCACGTAGCCTTCCACCGGCGGCGTCCACTCGCACTCCGCGTCGCGCGCGCAGGCGGTGTCCGGCGGCGGGGTGGGCCGGAAGCCCGTGAGGATCACGGTGCCGCGCCGGTCGGTGCGGCCGGTGGCCTGGACGCGGCCGTCGCCGGCGTGCAGCGTCACGTCCACGCCGCCGACGGGGCGGCCGTCCTTGACGCCGGTCACCCAGACGGCGGCCTGGTCCACCCCCACGCGGGCGTGCACGGCCAGGTCGGTCACCTGCACCAGCGCCAGGGGATGGCGGCCGGCGGTGGCGGTGTCCACGCCCCGGCCGCCCACCTCCACCAGCATCAGCGTGCCGCGGGGGCGCCGGCGCGCGTCGGGGGCGGCGAGGGCCACGCCGGTGACGGAACTGCGGTCCCGCTCGCCGCGGACGGGGATGCGGCGCCGCGCGGCGGTGGGCTCCAGCGCCGTCCACACCTCGTTCCATCCGCCCCAGCCGCGGCTGAGCAGCCGCCCCTCCAGCGAGTCGGGAACGGCCACCACGGCCACGTCCAGCGTGTCGACGTTCACGTGCTGCACGGCCAGGGTGCGAAAGCCCTCGCGCTCCACCACCAGCTTGCCGTGGGGGTGGATGACGGAGGGCGGCACGCCGGGGGTGGTGAACCCGATGCGCGCGGGGGTGCCCAGCCGCTGGCCGAAGACGTCCGTGAGCTCCGGATCCACGGTGATGGTGTAGGCGCGGCGGGGCTGCAGCCGCCCCTCCAGCGTCCAGCGGTCCCGCTCCGCGGCGGTGTCCTGCACGGTGAAGGGGCGGTCACGGTCCATGTGGACGTGGCGCATCACCTCCGACCCCCGCACAGGGGTGGAGAACTGCAGGACGGCGGGGCCGTAGTGGCAGCCCTCGTTCTTCGGGCAGCCGCCCTCCACCACGCGCAGGGGGCCGTAGGTGGAGAACCGCCAGGTGTGCGGCTCCTCCTCGGACTCGTCCATCCCCTGCGGCACCACCAGCTCCCCCGCGCACCCCGGCGGCAGCGGGCGCGCGGGCGCCAGCTCCACCACGCGGCGCAGGTCACGCGTGCTGTCGTTCCCCGTCACGCCGAAGTAGGCCACCCAGTCCGGGTCCGCCTCGCCGACCGGGCGCACGGCGACGCCGCGGAGCGCGACCGTCGCCGGTCCGCCGCACGCGGGGTCCAGCGACAGGCGCACGGCGGCCGCGAACTCGGCGGGATCGACGGCGCTGCTCACGAGCACGAAGAAGCGGGGATCCGGCTCCAGGAACTCCGGCCTGCGGTGCGGCCCCACGGGCCAGCCGGTCAGGACGCGCGCCCTTTCCACGCGGAAGGTGAAGCGGTGGGGGCGCGGCAGGCGCGCGCCGTCCATGGCGGCGAAGTCGTTGTCGACGGTGACGGTGTAGGTGGCGCCCGGGCGCAGCGGCGCGGCGGGGGCAAAGCGCAGCGTCACCGGGTCGCGCCACTCCACCTTGCCCTCCACCTCGGGCTCGATGCGGAAGAGCGCCTCCGCGTCCACCATCTCGTCCAGCCCGCCGGCGACGGGCCGGTCGAAGGTGACGGTGACCACGGCCTCCGGCGCGGCGACCTCCTCCGGCGCCGTGCGCAGCACGCCCAGCACGGGCGGCGCCTGCGTGGAAGGCTCGGCGCGCAGCACGAATACGCCCGTAAAGCCGGCGAGCGCGACCAGCGCGCTGGAGAGGCGAAGCATGGTGGAGGGCGGACAGGAGGTGGGACCGCTGGGAGCCTGCGGAACGCACAGGCAAGATAGCGTGCAGCCGTACGGATTCACAGAAAATCCGTTTCACGCGGAGGACGCGGAGACGGACGAGGAGGCGGACGGGGAGCGGTCCGGAGAACGGCATCGGGAAGCGCCACGCGCGGGGAGAGGCCCACGACACGGATGCCGGCCGACACGCGCGCCGCCGTCCTCCCCATCCGGGCTTCAATGGCCCCTCCACCGATCTCCACCCCTCCACCCGGAGTAAACGCTCCCCACGTCCACCGGGGCCCCAAAAAGCTCCAAGACAAATGTTTGCACTTCTTCGCCGCGGACCATGCCCGAACTCCGGGGATTGTCGCCGGCAACCCGGTGCCCGGCCAGGGCGCCGGGATCCGGGCCGAGGAAGTGTACCACCCGCGTACCTTCGCACGGCAGCGCTCCGCTTTGCTGGCCCGCGGACGCATTCCCCTCCGCCACACCGCTCCTGCCCCCGCTCGCTTCACCACCCCTGCCGCGCCGTCATGTTCACTCAATAACGCGAATGCAAATATTTATGCAAAATATTCTTTCGCTTGAGATTGTGGACCAACTTTGCATTTGCCATTGACTTAGCCCTCGCCTTCGTACAGTATTCCAGTTCATAATTCGTAACACATTTACCTGCGGAGTGCATGATCGAGCCCACCACGGCTGCCCTTGCCGGCCATACCC
>DASQBH010001295.1:0-14518 GCA_035635315.1 Longimicrobium sp. | reverse complement strand
ACTTCGCGGACGCGCCCATGGCGCTCGCCCGGCTGGCGGGGATGATCGTGCAGAACCTGCTGGCGGTGGGCGTATGGGTTGCCGTGTGTGCCGCGATCTTTTCCCTTACCCGCTCGCGGACCACGTTCGGGGCGCGCGACGTCCTGCGGGCGGTCGCGGTGGCGATCGCCATCGCCGTTGCCGTGGAGCTGTTCCAGGGCCTCCTGGGGTGCCACCTCTATCCGGAGGGATGCCCGCCCATCGACGAACGGCGCAAGATCGCGTTCCTCTCCCTCCCCAACACCATCGCCATCACCGTCAACGTGTTCGCGGTGGGGTGGGCCGTGCGCTCGATGACCCTGTCGCAGGAGCACCGCATCCGCACGGGCATCGCGCAGTCGGAGCTGTTCCGCTCGCAGACGCTGGCACTGGAGCGCCAGCTGCGGCCGCACTTTCTGTTCAACACCCTGCAGTCCGCCGCCACGCTGATGCACCGCGACGCCGAGGGCGCCCGCGGCATGCTGCTGGGGCTGAGATCGCTCCTGCAGCACTCCATCGAGAGCAGCGCCGTGGCCGAGATCCCGCTTGCGGAGGAGATGGAGATCATCGGCCTGTACCTGGGGATCGAGACCTGGAGGTTCAGCAGCCGGCTGGAGGTGCGCCACGACCTGCAGCCGGAGGCGCTGCGGGCGGGGATCCCCCCGTTTCTGCTGCAGCCGCTCATCGAGAACGCGGTTCACCACGCGGTCGCCATCCGCGGCGGGGGGCGCATCGAGATCCGCGCGCGGGTAAGCCCCGGCGCGCGCCGGCTGGAGATCACGGTATCCGATACCGGGGCCGGGAGCGCGGGACGGGGCGCACGGGGCGCCTCAACCGGGATCGGCCTGCAGAACGCCCGCACCCGGCTGCAGATCCTCTACGGCAAGGAGTGGGACCTCGCGTTCCGGCTGCTGCCCGAAGGGGGATCCGCCGTCGACGTCTCGCTGCCGTTTCGTCCCATGAACCCCGCTTTGCCCCGGGTGGGCTGATGGAAGCGCTGAGAACGATCATCGTCGACGACGAGCCGCTGGCCCGCGAGCGCCTGCGGATGCTGCTGGCCGGTGTGGAGGGCGTGGAGGTGGTGGCGGAGTGCGCGGACGGGATGGAGGCGGTGGAGACGATCCGGCGGATGGAGCCGGACGTGGTCTTTCTGGACGTCCAGATGCCGGGGCTGGACGGCTTCGACGTGGTGGAGCGGCTGGGCGACGACATCCCGATCATCGTCTTCTGCACGGCGTACGACGAGTACGCGCTGCGGGCGTTCGATGCCAACGCGGTCGATTACCTGCTCAAGCCCATCGACACGCCGCGGCTGAGCGAGGCCGTCACCCGGGCGCGGCGCCGCGCCGACGCGGACCGCACCACGCGGCTGCCGGCGGCGATGCACGAGCTTCTGGCGGCGATGGGCCGGGCCCCCGAGCGCCCAAGCCGCCTGTCGGTGCGCGAGGGCGAGCGGTTCGTGGTGGTGCGCGTCGACGAGATCATCTGGATCGAGGCCGCGGACAACTACGTGCTCCTCCATCTTCCGGACGCGGTGCACCGCTACCGCGCGACGATGGCGGAGATCGAGGCGCTGCTCCAGCCGCAGCGGTTCCTGCGCATCCACCGCTCCATCATCCTGAACGTGGATCAGGTGAAGGTGATCGAGTCGTGGGGGCTGGGGGAGTACCTCTTCGTCCTGAGCAACGGCCGCAAGCTGGCCTCGAGCCGCCGGTACCGGCAGCCGATCCGCGATACGTTCGGATGCTGATCCCGGAACCGTGGCGAGCTGGTGGAGCGTCTCAGACCAGATCCGGAAAAGCATCAGGTACGGAGGAACGGACAAAAGCCGGAGGAACAGAGACGAACCGGTCTCCTCTGTTCCTCTGGCCGTTGTCTGTTCCTCCGTACCTTTCGCTGTTTGCTTTTGCGGATCCGGCATCATCCCGGATCCGGAAAAGCAGCGGGTCCCACGCGGAGACGCGGAGGGCGCGGGGAATCTCTTCCCTCTGCTCTCCACGTCTCCGCGTGAGACCCGGTCCTTGTGCTGCTTCGCGTAAGGTCCTGGTCCCTTCAGGCGATCAGGAAGGGGTCCAGTCGCTGGTGTGGGTCTGGGCCATGCCCACGACCACCCTGCGCTTGCCGGTAAAGGGGGAGCGCGAGTGGGCCATCAGCATGTTGTCCAGCAGCAGCACGTCCCCCTTTTCCCAGGGAAAGACCAGCGCCTCGGCGTCGTACGCTTCGCGGACGGCGGCCAGCGCCTCGGCGGTGATCGGCGAGCCGTCGCCAAAGTAGGTGTTGCGCGGGAGGTTCTCCTCGCCATCCTCCAGCAGCATCTCCACCACTTCGGGGTCCTGCGCGGTGACGTGGAAGAGGTGCGCCTGGTTCATCCACACCTTTTCGCCCGTCGCCGGGTGCACCGCCACGCCCTGGCAGATCTGCCGCGTGCGCAGGTGATCCTCTTCCACCCACTCCGCCTGGATGCCGTTCTCGCGGCAGAACTCGTTCACCTGCTCGGGGGTCTCGGCCTGGAAGACGTTCTGCCAGGGAAGGTCCATCCACGGGGTGTAGTTGCGCACGTACATCACGCCCAGCCGCTCGAACTTCTCGCGGATCTCGGCCGGGATGCGGTCGTACACGCGGCGGCTGTCGGCGATGGGGGTCTCGCCCTGCGTCTCGGCAACGATCAGCGACAGGAACCCGATGCGCATGGGCCAGGTGCTGGTGTACGACATCTCCGTGTGGAACGGGATGGTCTCCTCCGCGGGGTACTCGGTGGAGGTGAAGACGTTGCCCTTGACCTGGGTGCGGGGGGACGAGCGGTAGGTGTAGGGAAGGAGCTCGCCCGAGGCCTCGAGCATGAAGCGGCCGAATTCGTCCACGTCGTCCATGCCGAAGCCGCGGAAGAGGATGGCGCCGCCCTGGTGCAGGGTGGCCTCGATCCAGGCGCGGTTCTCACCGGCCCAGTCGGTCAGCACCACGCCGGGCAGGGTGGGGCTCACCACCACGGGGGCGTCGGGAAAGCCGTCCAGCCGGCTGGTCTGCACGCGGTCGTCGTGCGCGGGGGCGATGCCGAACACCTGCACGGCCTCAGTCAAAATGCTCATCTTGCTGCTCCAGGGGGTATGACCGGCCCCGCACTCGCGGGCCGGATGGTGGTTTTCGTCCGTACGGCGCGGGCTCAGCGGCTCGCGCGTGGGGGAACGGAAGCGTGGGTCAGGACAGGAACCGCGCCCGCACCTCGGGCGGCGGAATCATGCAGGCGTCCAGCGTTCCGAAGATGCGGTAGCGGTTCCGGGCCACCAGGTCGTAAAAGACGTCCGCCACCGCGGGCGGAACGATCATCAGCGGCCACAGCAGCGGCCACGGTGCGTCCATCCGCCGGGCGATGCGCAGCGCCGCGCGCGACTTGCGCCACGCGCGGCCGCCTTCCACCAGCACCATGCTGTCCAGCGCCCCGGGCGGGAGGCCGAGCTCCTCCAGCAGCGCCCGGCCGGCCTCCGACTGCAGCGCGGCGAAGCGAAAGCGGCCCCCGCGGTCGTTGCGCAGGATGAGCTGCACCGAGCGGTCGCACAGCCCGCACACGCCGTCGTACAGCACGATCGGCCCTTCCGCGTCCGCGGCGGCGTTCACGGGGCGGGTGGATGCCACCTCACACCGCGGGCGCGGGGGCCGCGGCTGGCCGCGGAGCGGGCGCGGGCGCGGGCTCCGGCGCCAGCGGCAGCGACGACAGGTGCCGCGCGAACGCCGCGGCCGAGGCCTCGTCGGTGATCTCGAACGTCTGCACCGGCGCTCCGGCGGTGTTGCGGGACACCACGCAGTGCGTCACGAAGCGCTCGCCGTCCACGCGGTGCCAGCGAAAGATGAGCGCGGCGGCGGGTTCCTTGAAGTCCCAGCGAAAGAAGTACCGGCGGATGGCGTCGCGCGCCCAGCCGATGCGGATGGCGCCGAACTCCTGGACGATGCGCGCGGGGATCGCGCCGCCGCGCACCAGGCGCAGCTCGCCGCCCGGCAGGACCGCGTGGACCCGCGGCTTCTGCGTGGAATACATCCCCCAGCCGGCCAGCTTCCAGGGGCTGAACCGCAGGTGCCGCGAAAGCGCGGCGTGCACCGGCGGCCAGACCAGGCACATCCCCACGACCACGGCGACCACGGGATCGCCCACCCCGGCCATGAGCGCCGAGCCCTCGAACGGTACCAGGAAGGCCGCCGCCAGCAGCAGGTTGGTGATCATGAAGTTGGTCTCGCTGCTGGACAGGCCCACCGGCAGGGCCACGGCCAGCAGCAGCAGGACGCTCCAGATCGTCCCGTTCAGCCCGAAGGCGAGGAGCGGCGGCACGGTCTCGCCGATCAGCACCATCACGGCCAGCCAGCGGCAGAACGCCTTCGCCGCCGGATCGATGGCGCCGTAGTCGCCCTGCACCCTGGGCACCTGCCGGATGTACGACGCCCACGTGCCCAGCCGCCAGCCGTCGCGCATGGTGAGATAGAAGTAGGTGCCGTCCAGGTACTCGCGCTGGTACGCCTTCTGGTACGCGGCGTAGACCCAGACGGCCACGGCGATCACCTGCAGCACCGACGCCAGCGCGACGGGGTTCTCGTGCAGTTGCAGGCACACCACCGCCAGGTACAGCTCCAGACACCCGTGGTTGCTCGCCAGCAACACGCGGTCGGCGACGATGGCCGAGGCCCGCAGGACGATGACGACGAGGAGCGCGGCGTCGAGGCCGATCTGGCGCACCACGACCAGAGCGATGAAGTACGCGATGACGTACGCGACGTCGGTCATGATCGGTGTGCCGCTGGTGAGGCGGCCAGGCATGCTGAAGCCGTAGGCGCGACGCAGCACGTCGGCGAGTATCTTTGCGGCGAGACCGGTCGCCACCCAGACAGCGAGGTGTTCCATGACGTTCCTTCTGCGGATTTGCGGCTGAGAGTACGAGCGTGCGGAGCGATGCTGCGGTTGGCGCTGAATGACGGCCGCGCGCGGAAAACGCGCGGGTCGCCACCCGGGCGGAATAAGGGCGAACTGCACCCCGGCGGGATGGACGTATGCGCTGGCCGGACGCCACGGAATCCGGACGCCCGGGGGCAGGGGAGAGAAGCGTCCCCAGCCGCGGATGGCCCGGTGTGGCAACGGAAAGAGGCGAGTAACGTGAGTTCGCGGGGCGGAAACTAATGTATACGCGGCGATCCACGCAAGGGGTGGCCCTGCAGCGGCCTAGGACCCGCCGCGACGGGACGGAAGCGGCCCGGCTGGAGCGCGGACTGGCGGCTTTCGCCGGCGCGGCAGCGGGATTCCATCGATCCCTGCGCCAGGGCCGTCATCCAGCTGCACCGCGGCCCTGTCCCGAATCCGGAAAAGCATCAGGCCCGGAGGAGCAGACAAAAGCCAGAGGAACAGAGACGAACCCGGGGTTTTTTCTGTTCCCCTGGCTGTTGTCCGTTCCTCTGTACCCCCGTCTTTTCAGGACCCGGCATTACGCCGGCGCGCGTCGGAGCGCCGGGCGGGTGCGGAGGGCGAGTGCGCCGCCCCGTCGCACGGGTGCCGAAAAGACATGGGGCGGACGGGAGATGATCCCGTCCGCCCCACGTGGCTCTACCCGCTCCGCCCGGTCAGGGCGTGGGGCCGTAGCTGCACTGGCAGACGCCGTTCCAGCACGCCCAGTGGGTGTAGCCCTTCTTGAAGCAGGCCGTACCGCAGGTGCTGCTGGTACACGCACGCTCCGCCATCTGCGCCTGGGCGGGCGCGGCGAGCACCTGCTGCCCGCCGAACCCCAGCGCCAGCGCCACCGCCGCGGCTCCCGCCGCGTGAACGAGCTTCCGCATCCGTTCTTCCTCTTTTCACGAGTGCTGCCCGCCGCGGGGTGCGGCGGGCTTGCTCCCAGGCTACGGCGTCAAACGGTGGGATGCAAGAGCGCCCGGACGCCATTTCGCGGCTCCCGTTGATCACGGCACCGGAGGAGCCTATATTCACGCCAGCTGTTTTTCGTTCCGGTCGATCGTGCGGGCCCATAGCTCAGCGGTTAGAGCAGGGGACTCATAATCCCTTGGTCCCAGGTTCGAATCCTGGTGGGCCCACTTTCCCCAGGCCGTTTGCGCAAGCACGGCCTGGCTTTTTTTGTTCCAGCGAGTATGGAACTGCGGTGACGGAGGAAGGTCGAAGGCGTGGATCACGTGCAGCGCCGCGCCGGTGCGCGGGGCGATCGCGCCCGCGGCCCGCAGCACCGGGTCGCACGCCGGCGACAGGTCCGTCGCCGCCAGGATGGATTCGATCGGGTGGGCGGACATCGTCATGCCCCCGCCATGTGTCCGCGACCCGCCGCACGCTCCGCCGCCGGCGCGTCCTGCTCCGCGATTCCGGAGAGGACGGCGGCGGGCGGAACGACGAGCGCGCTGCAGCGTGCCTTGCGCAGCACCGTCTCGGCGACGCTCCCCAGAAAGAAGCGGGGCAGGCCGCGCCGGCCGTGCGTGCCCAGCACCACCAGGTCCGCGTCCCAATCCCGGACCACTCCCAGGATCACGTGTGCGGGGCTTCCCACCCGGACGGTTCCCTGCAGCGTGACGGTGGGAATGGAGGCGAGGAAGGCATCGAGCTCGGCCTCCGCCTGCTCCACCTGCGACGTGACGAACGCGGAAGGTCCCGTGTCCAGGTCCGACGGGCTCACGAACAGCGGGAAGAGCATGGGCGTGTCGGGGTGCGCGAGCGCCGCGGCCAGTGCCGCGGCCAGGGGGAGCGCGCGGGCGGAGTGCTCCGACAGGTCGGTGGGCAGCAGCACCCGCCGCGGTGCCCGCTCCCCCAGCGGCTCGCGCAGCACCAGCACCGGCACGCTGGACGCGCGCAGCACGCGCGAGGCCGTGGTGCCCAGCACCGCGCCCGCGGCACCGGTGCGCCGGGTGGGCGCCAGCACCAGCACGTCCGCACCCACGGCGGCGGCGTATCCGGGGAGCACCTCGCCCGCCTTGCCCGGAAAGGCGATGCACTTCGTCTGCACGGCGGTCCCGAGCAGGTCTGCGTCCGCCTGCATCCGGCACTCCAGCAGCCGCGCCTCGAGGGAGGTGCGGGACGTGCCGCCCATCCACGTCTCCAGGTTCCAGCCCGGCGACTCCACATCCGCCCGGTACGCGTGCACCAGGTGAAGGGTGGCCCCCGTCCGTCCGGCCAGGTGCATGGACGTGGCGAGCACGGGATCGTGCCCGTCCAGCGTGGCGATCCCGGCGACGAGGGTGCGCAGACGGTGTGTCATGGTACGGGCCCTGTCGAAGGGGTTTCCGTGAGTGATCCATCGCCACTCGCGTGTTCCGTCCTCCCCGCCGTCCGCCTCGCGAGCGCGAGGCGGGGTGGACCGGCTCCCCCCACCTGACGTGCCCGGCGTGGCAGCCAGCCCGGCTTGCCGCGTGGCGAGCCTTTACACCGCAGCCGCCGCGTTGGAGACGGTGAAGCGGTCGACGGCTTCCACCGGCGCCGCCTGCGGCGTGGGCGGAACGGCGAGCACGCTGCACGGCGCGTCGCGGATGCACGCTTCGGCCACGCTCCCCAGCCACAGGCGCGGCAGTCCGTGGCGTCCGTGCGTTCCCACCACCAGCAGGTCCGCGTTCCAGTCCGACACTTCGTCCACGATCTGCTCGGGCGCTTCGCCGATGCGGACGGCGGGGTGGACCTTTGCCGGACGGTCGCTCCGCGCGTCCAGGAAGCGGCCCAGCTCCGCGTAGGCGGTTCGCGCGAGCGCCTCGTCCGGAAGCGGAGGCGGCACCATGCCGAACGCCAGCACCAGGAGCGCGCGCAGCTGCACGCCGTTCAGCCCGTACAGCCCCTCCAGCACGTCCAGCGCCCGTTCGTGCACGGCCGCGCTCATCTCCGACACGTCGGTGGCCAGCAGCACCCGCCCGGGCTTTCGGTACAGCGCGGCGCGGGCCACCAGCACGGGAACGTGCGCGCTCCGGATCACCCGCTGTGCCGTGGTGCCGAGCCGCGGATGGCCCCGGCCGGACGGGTGCGCGGCTCCCACCACCAGCAGGTCGGCGTGCAGCCGCTTCGCCGTATCCGCCAGCACCTGCCCGGGCGCGCCCGAGAGCGCATGGCAGACCACCTCGTCCCGGCTCACCTCCGCGTGCCGCCGCACGGCGGCTTCGAGTGCCTGCCGAAGCTCGGCCTGGTACTCCTCGAACCCCTCGGGGCGGACGGCGTCGAGCGGGGGGTACACGGCCATCAGATGGGGGAACTCGAAGGCGTGCACCAGGTGCAGCTTCGCGCCGCAGCGGCGGGCCAGGTCCACGGCCAGCAGCAGGGTGGGATCGTCGTCGGACAGCCGGCCGACGCCGGCGACGATGCATCGAAGGGGTTTCATCCGCGCCTCCTCGGTCGGGTTCCGGCCGGCCCGTCGGCGTCCGGACGGGCGCCGGGCGGGATGGCCTCGTATCCAATCTGCGCCGGCCTGGCCCTCCGCGTGTCAGGCGCTGCTCTACGCCGCTGTCCGGTGGATGCGCTTGCAGACGTGGCCGCGACCGCGACGGCACAGCGCCGCGACGGCGCAACGGTCGGCGCAGGGGAGCCGCGGGATGGCGCCGGCGACGAGAGGGCGGCCGTGGTGGCGACGCCGCGGCGCAACGGATACGGCTCGCCTGCCGCGTCGCCGCGGGAGTCGCGCGCCGCCTGGTCCGAGCGGATGGACAGGGAGCTGCTGGCGCCATCGAGAAGCCGTCCGCCAGCAGGTTGGCCGCGGCCGGGATGAGCACCGTCCTGGCGTCGGCGCCGTACACCAGGTCGCGCAGGTAGTGGCGCAGAAGCTCTGCACCCGGGGGCGGCTCGTGGCCCAGCCGGGCCTGCTGGACGGCCGCGCCTACGCCCACGGCTGGTTCGGCTCGCCGGGAGCCGCCTCGCGACCGCTCACCTCCTGCGCGGCAATGCGGAAGAGCACCGTACGGAAGGGTGCGGGGTCGTCGGGCGTAAACGTGTCCGGCACCAGCGCGCGAAGCAGGTCCAGGCCGCGCTGGTGGGCGGCCCGCTCCCACTCGGCCCCGGCTTCGTCGATGGGGTAGAAGCCGCCGTGGACGACCACGCTTCGCCAGCGGAAGGTGCCTTCCACCTCGTCCACCTCGAACGCCACGGGCCACCACTGGTCGCCGGTGACGTTCAGCTTGGTGCCGGGGGAGGTGCGGCCATAGAGCCACTCGCCATCGAACACGTAGTGCAGCGGCTCGATGTCCACGTGGTTCTTCCAGGCGTAGGCGATCCGCCCCACGTGGTTGCGGGACAGGATCCGTTCGCATTCTTCCCTTTCCAGGCGCCGGATGCGGGGCCGCAGCATCGTGCTCATGCGTTTTCTCCCTGTCCTGGATGGCTCGCTCTCCGCGGCGTGCCGTAACTGGAAGCATAGCGAGCCCGCCACGCGCCCGGGTCAGGATTGATGGGCCGGGCGTGAGGGGATTTTCCCCACACCGTCCGCCGTGGGGCTTGCCGCGGCACCGGTCCGACGCTGACACGAAGTCCGAAAAAACAACTGCGAGGGTACGGAGGAACAGACAAAAGCCGGAGGAATGGAGGAAGATCGGTTCCTCCGTTCCTCTGGCTGTTCTCCGTTCCTCCGTACCCACCTTCTTTTCCGTGGCCTGCCGCTGAGCGAAGGGTGCGTGAGGCGTTTGCTGGTGATGCCCGGAATCGTGGCATACCGCCCCACGTATGCAATCTTTCGCACCGGCGACCGCGCCCGTGCGGTAGCGCGCCGTCGCCGCCTGCGGCCACGAAGCGCTCCAGTGCACGCGGTCCTTGACGCGGCGGAGCGCCGACTGCATGGGTAGAGGATGCGCGTCCCCGCAGGCGTCGACCGCCCCCGTCCCCCCACCCGTGGTTTTCCTGATGGAGACACTCCAGGACGCGCCGGCCGGCGCAGGATCGCCTCCCCCGGAGCCGGGCTATCCGGTGTACGCCGCCCTGGATCCCGCGCCAGTGGGCGTTGCGATGGCCGCGCTCGACGGCGCCCTGCGGCATGCGAACGCCTGTCTCTGCGCCATGCTGGGCCGCGCGGCGCACGAGCTGGCCGGCACTCCCATCCAGGAGCTGGCGCATCCCGGCGACAACGACGCGATCCTCGCCGCCGTCCGCGGCCTGGCCGCAGGCGAGGAGACCGGCGCGCGCGTGGAGACGCGGCTGCTGCACGGAAACGGCTCCCCGGTCTGGGCGGAGGTGAGCCTGGGGGTGGTGCGCGACCCCGGTGGCCGGCCCCTGCACCTTGTGGCGGTGATCCACGACATCACCGCGCGCCGGCTGGCGCAGGACGCGCTGGAGCGGCGCGAGGCGGAGTTCCGCAGCTTGGCGGCCAACCTTCCCGACGTAGTCGCCCGCTTCAGCCCCGAGCTGCGCTTTCTGTACGTGAACCCCGCGGCCGCGACACCCTCCGGCCGGGCGCCCGAGGCGTTCGTGGGCCGCACCATGGCGGAGCTGGGCTATCCGCCGCACCTGGTGCGCGAATGGGAGGAACGCCTGCGCCGCGCGTTCGAGACGGGGCAGCCGTACGAGGCGGAGTGGGACTCGGTGTCGTCCGGTGCGGAGCCGCGGCGGTTCCAGGTGCGCGGCGTCCCCGAGCGCGACGCGGAGGGGCGCGTGGCGTCGCTGCTGTGCATCTCTCGCGACGTGACGGGGCTGCAGCGCATGCTGGCGGCCGAGAACCGGTACCAGGCGCTGGTGGAGGCCACCTCGGCCGCGGTGTGGCGCGCGGGGGCGGACGGGCTGTTCCACGGCCCGCAGCCCTCGTGGGAGGCGCTCACGGGGCAGACCACGGGCGAGGTGCAGGGGATCGGGTGGCTGGCCGCCGTGCACCCGGAGGACCGCAGGCACACGCTGGCGGAGTGGACCCGCGCGGTGGCCGACGGCACCCCCTACGAGGTGGAGCACCGGGTGCGCACCGCGAGGGGCGAGTGGCGCCCCATGCACGCCCGCGCCGCGCCCGTCCCGGGGCCCGACGGAATCGTACGCGAATGGGTGGGCGCGGAGACCGACATCGGCCACCGCCGGCAGGCGGAGCAGGTGGCGCGCTTTCAGGCCAGCCTGCTGGAGGCGGTGGACCAGGCGGTAATCGCCACCGACCTGAGCGGGCGGGTGACGTACTGGAACGAGCCGGCGGCGCGGCTGCTGGGGTGGGGCGCGGACGAGATGTCCGGCCGCGACCTGAGCGCCGTGCTGGCAGAGGCGGCCTGGCCCGGTGGCCCCATGGAGCTGCTTTCGCGCCTGCAGGCCGGCGGCGGGTGGTCGGGAGAGCTGGAGCTGGCGCGGCGCGACGGAACCCGTTTTCACGCCCTGCTCTCCGCCGCCGCGGTGCGCAACGGCGTGGGAGCGCTCACGGGCGTGGTGCGGGTGCTGGCGGATGTGAGCGGGCTCAAGCAGGCCGAGGCCGGCGCGCGCGAGAGCGAGGAGCGCTTTCGCGCGCTCTCGCTTACGTCGCCCGACTTCATCGTGGTCTTCGACGCCCTTGCCGACCGCGTCACCTTCGCCAACCGCGACGACTTTCTCGGCTGGCCGGTGCAGGGAGAGGGCACGGCGGAGCGGCTGACGGCGGCGGTGCATCCCGAGGACCTGGACGCGGTGCGCCGGAAGTGGGCGGCGTCGCTGGCGGGGAAGGCGCCGGGCGCGCTGGAGTACCGCATGCGGCGCGCGGACGGAGGATGGGAGTGGATCGAGGCGCGTCCCGCCGTGCTGTCGACGGATGCGCAAGGAAGGCCGCGCGAGCTGCTCTCCACCGTGCGCGTGGTCACGGAGCGGCGCAGGGGCGAGCAGGCGCTGCGCGATGCCGGCGAGCACCTGCGCCGGGTGCTGGACGAGGTGGCGTGCGCCGTGGGCGTGCTGGCGCCGGATGGCACGCTGCTGTACGCCAACCGCCTGTCGCTGGAGATCACCGGGGTCCATGCGGACGAGGTGATCGGCCGCGCGTTCGAGGACGCACCGCCCTTTTCGCACACGGCGGAGGCGCGCGAGCGGCTGCGCGGCGCCGTGGCCAGCGCGGCCTCGGGTGCCGTGGTGCGCTACGACGAAACGGTGCGGGTGGCAGGGGGCGATACCACCTCCGTTGCCCTGGAGCTCGCTCCCCTGCGCGGCCCGGACGGCGAGATCACGCACCTGATCGCCACGGGCACGGACCTCGGCGGCCGCATGCGCGCGCGGGCGGAGGCGGCCGACGAGCTGGAGCGGCTGCGGCGGGGGCTGCGCGCGGCGGGCGCGGCAGGGTGGAGCTGGGACGTGCGGACGGGGAAGGTCACCTGGGACGACGCCGCCGCGGAGCGGTTCGGCCTGGAGCAGGCGTCGGTAGGGACGGAGCTGGAAGGGTGGACCCGGCGCGTGCACCCCGACCAGCGGGCGGAGGTGGAGGCGGCGCTGCGGGAGGCGGGGGAGCGGGGGAGCGAGCTTTCCGTCGCCTATCCGTTCCGGCACGAGGACGGGACGTGGATCCCCGTGCGCCACCGCGCCTGGGCAGAGATGGACGAGGACGGCGTGGCGCGGCTGGCGGGGGTCATCGTGGACCTGTCTCCCACGGGCCCGCTGGCGTTTCCGCTCCCCGGCCTTGCGTCCGGGTCCGTTCCGCGGCCCTGACGCGCTTCCGTCGAAAGGTCGGCAAAAAGCTGTCACGCGGAGCGGTGGGGGAGCAGAGGATCGGTTCCCCCGCTCCTTCGCCGCGTCTGCGCGACCCCTCGCGCGCTCACCTCGATCGCGGCGCGGGTGGGGTGGTTCGCCGGACCGCGCATCCGATCAGGGGTGTGGACGGCGGGAAATCGCGCGCCGTGGAGATCATCCGGTTCCACCCCCCACAAACGCGGATATCCCTGACGCATTCGATCTCGCCTGCCGACATCCCGGCCGGCGGGTGGCTCGGCGTGAGGGGGATGTGGGTCAGGCGCTGCGGGCCAGGGGGGCGTGGATTCCCATGCGGCCGGCGGAGGCGGCGACCAGCTCGTCCAGCGCGGGGGCCAGGCCGGCGCGGGGGGCGTACCCCAGCACGCGGCGGATGCGGGACAGGTCCGCCTGGCTGTGGCGCACGTCGCCGGGGCGCGCGTCGCCGAACACGCGCGGGGGCGGCGCGTCCCACACGCCCAGGCGCCGGACGGCCGCGCAAAGGCCGTCGTACAACTCGTTCAGCGACACCCGCGCTCCCCCGCCCACGTTGAACACCCGCGGCGCATCCGCGTCCAGCGGTACGGCGGCGGCCAGCAGGTTGGCGCGCGCCACGTCGCCCACCCGCACGAAGTCGCGCGTGTTCTCGCCGTCGCCGTGAATGCGGCAGGGCTCGCCGGCCAGCAGCGCGGCGGTCCACTGGGGGATCACGGCGGCGTAGGCGCCGCGCGGGTCCTGCCGCGGGCCAAACACGTTGAAGTAGCGCAGCCCCACCGCGTCCACCCCCCACAGCCGCCGGAACAGCGCGGCGTACTCCTCGGCCATCCACTTGGTGAGCGCGTACGGCGACAGCGCCCGCCCCGCGTCCTCTTCCCCGACCGGGAGCGCCGCCGCGTCGCCGTACACGGCGCTGGACGAGGCGTACACCACGCGGCGCACCCCTTCCTCGCGCGCGGCCAGGAAAAGGGCCACGGTGCCGTCCACGTTCACCTCGTGGGTGAACAGCGGGTCGTCGATGCTGCGCGGCACGGAGGCGAGCGCCGCCTGGTGCAGCACGTAGTCCACCCCCTCGCACGCGGCGCAGCACGTGTCGAAGCTGCGGACGTCGCCCTCGACCAGGTGAAACGTTCCGCCTCCGTGCGCGCGGGCGCGCAGCACCTCGTCCAGGTTGCGGCGGTAGCCCGTGGCGAAGTTGTCCAGCCCCACCACGGTCTGTCCGAGCTCGAGCAGGGTGTCAAGCAGGGTGGAGCCGATGAAGCCCGCGACGCCGGTCACCAGCCAGGTGCGGGGGTGGCGGCGCAGGTCGTCCGCAAGCGCGGGGTAGCGGTCCATGGATCCGGCGGATGGATGACGGGAGACATGCGACTGGTGGCGCGCCGGGGCGACGGCACCGGGTACCTGGACCTGCCGCGAAGCGGGAGCGCCGCAAACAGGCCATCCCCATTGGCACCGGCACCGCCGCCGCCGGCGCGCCGTCGTAGCTCCGGGGCATCGCGCATGCCCCCGCCGGCCGCGCCCCCCGCCGCGCCATCGGCCGCGCCGCCGCTGGAGATCGGTGATTTCCATCCCTCCCGCGCCGCCCCCGGTCCGTTGCGGCGCCGCAACATCTGTCGGCGCGCGGGGCGGTCCGCGCCACACATCGGAATTCCGGGCCGCGCCACGGCTGGGGTTTGGCCGCGCCCGCGCGGGCACGGCGGTTCCACTGCGGACGGGTGTGATCCACGTCTTTCCCGCATCCCCCGTGTCCTGATGGAGCTCGCCACCCGACCGCTGCCCCGCGCCCTGCCGGCCTCCCCCGCGTCCGCGGAGGGGCTTGGGAGGGTGCTCTCCCGCCTGCGCCACCTGCCGGACCGCTGGCTGCACCGCCGCCGCCGCGCCGCGGCCCTGGCGCGGCTGCGCGCGGAGCCGCTTCCCACCTCCATC
>DASQBH010001294.1:0-10904 GCA_035635315.1 Longimicrobium sp. | reverse complement strand
CGCCAAGCTGTTCCTGGTGGATCTGGAGCGGCTGGATCCGCTCTTCCGCGTGCTGCTCTTTCTGGGATTCGGCGCCGTGTTCCTGTACTTCAGCTACTCGCTTTCCGGCGCGTGGAAGCCGCGCGCCGCTCCGGACCCCGCGCCGCGACCCGCGGGGCGCGACGCATGAGGCAGCCGTACGCCCCGCCCGCCGGCCTGTGCGAGTCGTGCGCGAACGTCCGCATCGTCGACACGCGCCGCGGCTCGCGCTTCTTTCTCTGCCAGCTCTCCGACGTGGATCCCCGCTTTCCGAAGTATCCCCGCACCCCCGTGCTGCAGTGCATCGGCTACGCCCCCACCGCCGCGCCGCAGGTGGTCGTGGCGGAGCCGGGGGAGGGCGGCTGACCGCCTCGTTCCCGGATCGGGACGCTTGCCAGAAGTGAACGGAGTGAGTATGTATGGTCGGCATTCGACCGGACCATATGCGACTTCACGGGCGGGCTTTCTGGGGATGGGGAGGCTTGGGTGGCGGTCTATCTCTTCTTCGACGAATCGGGGAACCTGGACTTCTCCGAGAACGGCTCCCGCTGGTTCTGCTTTGGCGCGCTGACGCTGCAGGATCCCGGGCCGCTGAGCGCGGCCCTGACGCGGCTGCGGTACGCGCTGCTGGAGCAGGGGCTGGAACTGGAGTGCTTTCACGCGGCGGAGGACCGGCAGGCGGTGCGCAACCAGGTCTTTTCCGCGCTGGCCGGCGTGGGCGGGTTCGACTTCGACGTGCTGGTGGTGGAAAAGAGCCTGACGCCCGAGGTGCTGCGCGACCCGTTCGAGTTCTACGCGCACCTGGGGTACGTACTGATGGACAGCGTGCTGGAGCGCTTCCGCGACCTCGACGAGCCCATCGTCATCATCACCGACAGCCTGCCGGTGCAGCGGGAGCGCAAGGCGCTTGCGAAGGCGTTTCGGGGTGCGATCAGGGATTCACTGAAGGGGCGCCCGTTCTCCATCGTGCACCACAACTCCGCGACGCACGCGGGGCTGCAGGCGGTGGATTACTGCACCTGGGCGGTGCAGCGCAGGCTGCGGGGGGATGACCGGCCGTACGAGCTGATCCGGTGCTGGATCCGGAGCGAGTGGGAGGCGTTCCGGAAGATAGGGGACATAAAAAGCGACCTCCCCAGCTACCCTTGCTAAGAAGGGAGAGCCCCATGGGCTCTTGTCACCGGGGAGGTACCTTTACGCTTTTACTGCTGCCCGGCAATATACCGAAGACCGCTCCCGCGCGCAAGGGCCCTGTGTAGCCCTTCGATCACCGCCCGTGCCTGTCGGCCATCTCGGCGTTGAACTGCTGCGACTGCCGGCGCGGGATGCTGAGAGTGCGCCAGCCGGGCCCGGCGAAGTGCTTTGCCAGCAGCACGATCTGCCCCACGTGGTAGCATGCGTGCGCCACGCCGCGGTCCAGCGCGCGGATCACCGTCTGCGGCTCGCCGCGGATGTGCACCGTGCCCGCGAGGTCGTCCGGGGTCAGCGACTGCAGCGTGCCCAGGAACGTGGCCCAGCCGCGCTCCCACGCCTCCAGCAGCGCCGCGCGCTCGTCCCCGTGGATCTCGAACTCCGAATCGCGGTCGCGGTCCGGCTTTTCGCCGTCGGTGGTCAGGAAGTCCGTCCAGCGCGAGCGCAGGTTTCCCGCCATGTGCTTTACGATCAGCGCGATGCTGTTCTCCTCGTCCCCCAGCGGCGCGAAGAACTGCGCGTCGTCCACCTGCGCCATCGCGTCGTCCGCCAGCTTCTTGTAGCTGGCGGCGGTGGCGCGGACGTCCTCCAGGTACGCGGCTGCGAAATCCACGGCCAATCTCCCGTCTGGCTCTGTCTTACCCGCCGAAGCCCCGGTTCTCCTCCACGGCGCTCCGGTACGCGTCCACCTGCGCGGCCACCTCCGCCTCGCTCCAGCCGATGCCGGGCTCCGCGGCCATGCGGCGCGCCACCTGCTCCGCCACGGCGAGGCCGCCGTCCGCCGCCTCGTAGAACAGGTGCAGGCGGCGCGTCATCACGTCGTCCAGCGTCATCGCCATCTCGGCGCGGACGGCGTGGGCCACCTCGGCCCAGACGTACGGGTGCCCCTCCATCAGCCTCCCCGCGAGCGCCGCGTCCGCGCGGACGGCGGCCAGGACCGACGCCGCGTCCTCGCCGCAGGCGCGGGCCAGGTGCTCGCCCGTGTCGGCGCCCAGGCCGGCGGCCACGGCGTCGGCGACGGTGCGGTCGCGGAACGTCTCCCACGCCTCGTGCGGGTCGCCGGGAAGGGGAAGGTCGGCGGTGGGGGAGTGGCCGCTCTCCACGCGGTGCTCGTCCTTGAGCGCGCGCGCGGCCGCGTCCACCACCTGCTTCGCCATCACCCGGTACGTCGTCAGCTTGCCGCCCGCGATGTTCAGCAGGCCGCCGCGGTCGCGCCAGATCTCGTGCTCGCGGCTGGTGGCGCTGGCCGCCAGCCCGCCCTCCGGCCGGTTGGGCGCCAGCAGCGGGCGGATCCCCGCCCAGGTGCTCACCACGTCGTCCGCCGTCAGCCTGGCATCCGGAAAGATGGAGTTGGCGGAGTCCAGCAGGTACCGCACGTCGTCCGCGTCCGCGCGCACCTCGGCCGGCGAGCCGGCGTAGTCGGTGTCGGTCGTCCCCACGTACGAAAAGTCGCCCCAGGGAAGGACGAACATCACCCGCCCGTCCACCGGCGACTGGAAGGTGATGGCGTGCCGGTTCCCCAGCCGGTCGCGGCGGACGAGGATGTGCACGCCCTTGGTCGGCCTCAGGCGGGGGCGGATCCCCGGGTCCGCCAGCCGCCGCACCGCGTCGCTCCACGGGCCGGTGGCGTTCAGCACCACGTGGGCGCGCACCTCCACGGAATCCACGCCGTCGATCAGGCAGTCCCGCACCCGCGCGCCGGCGAGCCCGTTTCCATCCTTCAGGAATCCCACGACCTCCGCGTACGGCACCACCGCCGCGCCGGCCTCATGTGCGCCGCGGGCGTTGGCCAGCGTAAGGCGCGCGTCGTCCACCGAGGCGTCGTAGTAGACCGCCGCGCCCACCAGCCCGTCGGTCCGCAGGTGCGGCTCCTCCTGCCGGGCCGCGTCGCGGCCGAGCATGCGGTGGCGGGCGATGTTGCGAAAGAGGGAAAGGCCGTCGTACAGCCACATCCCCGCCTGCAGCTTGCGAAAGCCGACGGGGCCCTTGCGAAAGACGGGGAACAGGAAGGGAAGCGGATGCACCAGGTGCGAGGCCAGGTCCAGCAGACGGCGCCGCTCCGCGCTGGCCTCGAAGACGAGCTTGAGGTTGCCGGTCTCCAGGTAGCGCAGCCCGCCGTGGATCAGCCGGCTGCTGCGGCTGCTGGTGCCGCGGGCAAGGTCGCCGGAGTCCACCAGCGCCACCCGCAGCCCGCGCCCCGCCGCGTCGCGCGCCGCCGCCGCGCCGGTGATCCCCCCGCCGATGACGAGCAGGTCCCACGTCTCGCCGCCCAGCGCGCGCAGGTGCTCGTGGCGCGCCGCGGCCGAGAACGCGGGAAAGTCGCTCATTGGATGCGGATGAATGCGCGTCAGGCGGCGGCCGCGCCGCCGGGGTGCTTTACGTCGCGAAAGCCCAGCGCCGTGAGCAGCGAGGCGAACGAGACGTCGCTGTGGCTCAGGACGAAGACGCCCTCGAAGGTGGTGGCCAGGAAGGTGAAGTCCGTCTCGATCACCAGCCCGTGCGCCGTGGGGTCCTCCAGCTCGTCGCGGGGGCCCACGTTCATCTCGGGGGTGCCGATCATCACCCCCTTGCCCAGGAAGGTGCCCAGGACGCCGACGTACGCCGCGCAGACGATGTTCCCCATCTCCATCAGCGCCGAGCGCTCGAAGGCGCCCACCTCCTGGTGCTGGGCGGGGTCGCGGCGCAGCATGAGCGCCACCATCCGCAGCGCCGTCTCCGTGGCCAGGATGAGCGACGCGCGCTCGCCGCCCTCTTCGCTCACGCCGGTGATGGGGACGGTGATCAGCACCAGGTCGCCCGAGCCGGGAAGCGCCGGCGGCGCGTCGGGGTCGGCCCACTGGATGCGCGGCACCGAGATCATCACGGTCAGCCCGGTAAGGGCCGACAGGTTGGTGGCCGCGTGGCCGGCGCCGATGTTCACCACCTCGCGGATGGCATCCATCTGCTCGGGGGTGACGGGGCTCTGGGTCATGGGGTAGTGCCGGTGTATGGGCTGCGCAGCGTCGGCTGCGGCTCGTATTCGGGCTGACTCTGGAACTGCAAAGACCGCAACTGCATGATTCGGGCGTGTCCCTCCGCTGCGCTGCGGGAGGACGGTGCCCCTCCCCCGGTCCCTCCCCGCTCGTTCCTCGCGGAGAGGGGAGAATTCGATCCCGCTTCGGACGGGTGCGGGCGCCTGCCTCTCGCGCCACCCTATCCGAAGCGTCCCGATCCCGGCCTCACCCCAACCTCCCCCAGCAGTTTTGGGGGAGGTGCGAGCCTAAGCGAGCGGAGGGGGCGGACTTCGGAGCTGGCCGAAGCGCGCCCGCGCCGGCCTGTTCGATCCGCGGGCCTACAGTCGCGGCGTGGTGACGCCGGTCTGCCCCTGGTACTTGCCCTTGCGGTCGGCGTAGCTCACCTCGGGCCCCTCGGGGTCGCCCTCGAAGAACAGCACCTGCGCGATCCCCTCGTTGGCGTAGATCTTGGCCGGGAGCGGCGTGGTGTTGCTGATCTCCAGCGTCACGTACCCCTCCCACTCCGGCTCGAAGGGGGTCACGTTGGTGATGATGCCGCAGCGCGCGTACGTGCTCTTGCCCACGCAGAGCGTGATCACGTTGCGGGGGATGCGGAAATATTCGACCGAGCGCGCCAGGGCGAAGCTGTTGGGCGGCACGATGCAGACGTCCCCTTCGTAGGGGACGAAGCTCTTGTCGCTGAACGCCTTGGGGTCGACGATGGCGTTGTTGACGTTGGTGAAGATCTTGAACTCGCTGGCCACGCGCATGTCGTAGCCGTAGCTGCTCACGCCGTAGCTGATGGTGCCCTGCCGCACCTGCGCGTCCTCGAACGGGTCGATCATCCCGTGCTCGCGGGCCATGCGTCTGATCCACCGGTCGGAACGAATGCTCATGGCGCGGAACGGAGCTTGAAGGGGCGCGGAGGGCTTCGGCGGGCCGGCCCTGAACGCCCCCGGTAAACGGGTGTACAGGCCGCAGCCGATCGCTTGGACAGGAGCGCCAAGCTACCCCCGCGCGCGGGGGGCGGCAAGGGGCCGCGAACGCGGCGCCGTGTCTGCTTGACCGGGGTTTCACGGGGCAGTATCTTGGCCCGGCTCCGAGCAAGTGAACGATTTCACAAACTACCGCTCAGGTCAGGGCCCAGGACGCGCATGCTCCGCCCCTACATCCCGGTCATGATTCTGCTGGGGCTCTCGGTGGCCCAGGCCATCGGCATGGTGGTGCTTTCCCAGGTGCTGAGCCCGGGACGCGCCACCAAGAGCAAGAGCTCTCCGTACGAATCGGGCATGACGCCGCTGGGGAGCACCCGCGAGCGCTTCAGCGTGAAGTTCTACGTGGTGGCCATCCTCTTCATCGTCTTCGACGTGGAGACGGTGTTCCTGCTGCCGTGGGCCGTCGAGGCGCGGGTGCTGGGGCTGGGCGGGTTCGTGGTGGCGATGATATTCATCTTCATCCTCACCGTGGGCCTGATCTACGAGTGGAAGAAAGGAGCCCTCGAATGGGACTGAACGAGCGCCCGTCGAGCAACGATCCGACCGAAGGCCAGCCGCGCAGCGCGGAAGGCCTTGCCGTGCACCAGGGGCCGCCGGGGACCACCCAGCCGGCCACCCTGCAGAACAGCAACATCTTCGACGGCCAGCCGG
Organism: Longimicrobium sp.; assembly: GCA_035635315.1. Classification (GTDB taxonomy): domain Bacteria; phylum Gemmatimonadota; class Gemmatimonadetes; order Longimicrobiales; family Longimicrobiaceae; genus Longimicrobium. The sequence continues at coordinate 5,056 of DASQBH010001294.1, read as the reverse complement.
GGTTCCTTACCACCCGCCTGGACGCCGTCGTGAACTGGGCGCGCACCAACAGCCTGTGGCCCATGCCGTTCGGCACGGCGTGCTGCGCCATCGAGATGATGGCCACGGCCGCCACGCGCTACGACCTGGCGCGCTTCGGCATGGAGCGCATGAGCTTCTCCCCCCGGCAGGCGGACCTGCTGATCTGCGCGGGGCGGGTGAGCTACAAGATGGCGCCGGTGCTCAAGAAGATCTGGGAGCAGATGCCGTCGCCCAAGTGGAGCATCAGCATGGGCGCCTGCGCGTCCAGCGGCGGGGTGTTCGACGTGTACAGCATGGTGCAGGGGATCGACACCATCATCCCCGTCGACGTCTACGTCCCCGGCTGCCCGCCGCGTCCCGAGGGGCTGATGTACGGCATCCTGATGATCCAGGAAAAGATCCGCCGCAGCGCCGCCACGTCCGAGGACGAGTGGAACGCGGTGGACCAGCTTCCCGAGTCGGGAAGCTACCTGCCGCAGGAGGTGGTGGACCGCATCACCCTGCCGTTCGGCAACAGCACCAACCAGAACCGCGCGAGCGGCCTGGTGAGCACGGGGGCGGTGGTCCGGGTGTCGGACCGGACGCCGTGACGAAAGAAGTACCGAGTGCCTGGTGACCGAGTACCGAGTGAGAACCCTCGGGCTAGGTACCAGGCACTTGGAACTAGGCACTTCTGTGCACTGACATGAGCAACGACGGCTTCAAAAAGGGACTCGACTCCCTGGACCAGGGCCCCGCCCCCAGCGACGCGCCGGACAACGGCGCGCCGCCGCAGGCGGGCGACCTGCCGCCGCACCCCAGCGTTGACGCCCTGCGCGCGGAGTTCGGCGCGGGCGTGCTTCGGCACGAGCTGGTGGCGGGCGACGAGCACATCGTCTACATCCCCCCCGAGCGCGCCGCCGAGATCCTCGGCTGGCTGCGCGACCAGCAGGGGTACGACTTTCTGCAGGACCTTACCGCCGTGGACTACGGCGGCGGGCGGATGATCCAGGTGGTCTACCAGCTGTGGTCCATCCAGCGCAAGCTGAACCTGCGGGTAAAGTGCGAGCTGCCGCTGGACGCGCTGGAGATCGACACCGTCTACTTTCTGTGGCGCGCGGCCGACTGGCTGGAGCGCGAGGTCTACGACATGTTCGGCGTCGTCTTCCGGGGACACCCGGACCTGCGCCGCATCCTGATGCCGTACAACTACGCCGAAGGGCACCCGCTGCGGAAGGACTTTCCCCTGCGCGGCCGCTTCAGCCGCGCCGAGCAGACGCGGCGGGCACTTTCGATGAAGACCGAGGACCACTACTCGCCGCAGGAGCTGGAGATCGCCCACATGCTGGGGCAGGGGCTGCCGGAGGTGTTCAACCCCACCGAGGGCGGCGACCAGCACGGGCAGTTCGGCGGCATGGGAGGAGGGGGCTGATGGCACTGCGCCGCGTGGTATACAACGTTACCCGCACCCCGGAGCTGGCCTCCGGCGGTGCGCTGGTGCACGCCCCCATCATCCCCGTGCAGGGCGAAGCCCGCGAGGTGCACGAGGACATCGCGGGCGAGCACATGCTCATCAACATCGGCCCGCAGCACCCGGCCACGCACGGGGTGCTGCGCCTGGTGCTGGAGCTGGACGGCGAGACGGTGATCCGCTGCATCCCGCACATCGGCTACCTGCATTCGTCGTTCGAAAAGCTGGGCGAGTACCGGGACTGGAACCAGATCGTCCCGCTTACCGACCGCATGGACTACCTGGCGCCGCTCATCTACAACTGCGCCTACGCGATGGCCGTCGAAAAGATGATGGGCATCGAGGTGACGGAGCGGTGCAAGGTGGTGCGGGTGATGTGCATGGAGCTGGACCGCATCTTCAGCCACCTGCTCTGGCTGGGGACGACCGCGATCGACCTGGGCGCGTTCACGGTCTTCCTGTACACGTTCCAGCAGCGCGAAAAGATCTACGACCTGCACGAGCAGCTTACCGGCGCGCGGATCACCACCAGCTCCACCCGCATCGGGGGGATGATGGCGGACCTGCCGGCGGGGTGGGTGGAGGACCTGAGCCAGTTCCTCACCGGCTTCATCCCCGTGCTGGACGAGGTCGACACGCTGCTGACCAACAACGCCATCTGGATCGGGCGCACGCAGGACGTGGGCGGGATCAGCGCCGCGGACGCGATCAACTGGGGGCTCAGCGGGCCCAACCTGCGCGCCTCGGGCGTCAGCTACGACATCCGCAAGGACCGTCCGTACTACGACTACGAGACGTACGACTTCGACGTGCCGGTGGGCGAGCACGGCGACATCTACGACCGCTACCTGTGCCGCATGGAAGAGATGCGGCAGAGCGTGCGCATCCTGCGCCAGGCCATTGACCGCCTGCCGGGCGGCCCCATCAACGTGGACGACCCCCGCGTCATCCTGCCGCCCAAGACGGCGGCGATGAACGACATGGAGTCGATGATCCACCACTTCAAGGTCGTCATGGAGGGCGTGCGCGCCCCCGTGGGCGAAAGCTGGTTCAGTGTGGAATCGTCCAAGGGCGAGCTGGGGATGTACGTCGTGAGCGACGGCGGCTCCAAGCCCGTCCGCTGGCGGGTGCGCGGGCCCAGCTTCATCAACATCGCCGCGCTGCCGCACATGATCGAGGGGGCGCTGCTCTCCGACGTGATCGCGGTGAACGCGTCGCTCGACATCGTGCTGGGAGAGATCGACCGATGAGCGCCACCCCCATTCGCGCGGGCAGCGAGTACGACCCGTCGTCGTGGCCGGCGGCGCAGCAGAACCCCGGCTTTGCGGGCGACACGGGCGAGTTCCCGGCGCTGACCGACGACGAGATCCGCGGCATCAGCTACGTGGGGCAGCGCCCGGCCGACGGCGGCCACGCCTCGGTGGCCGGCACCCTGCCGTACCAGGTGTCGACCAGCAACCCCGAGGCGCCCCTGTTCGAGGGCCCGTACGAGGACCGGCTGGAGAAGGTGCTGAGCCGCTACCCCGACCGGCAGGCGGCGCTCCTTCCCGCGCTGCACCTTGCCCACGAGCTGCGCGGCTATCTCTCGCCGCAGACGATGGACGAGGTGGCGTCGCGGCTGCAGCTGCCGCCGGCGTACGTGCGGGGCGTGGCCAGCTTCTACACCATGTACAACCTGGCCCCGGTCGGAAAGTACCTCATCCAGGTGTGCACCAACATCTCGTGCAACCTGTGCGGGGGCGACGCCGTGCTGGAGTCGTTCCTCAAGCACACGGGGACGGAGCCGGGCGAGGTATCGGCCAACGGGCTGTGGACGGTGATGGAGGTGGAGTGCCTGGGCGCCTGCGGGTTTCCGACGGCGGTCCAGATCAACGAGCGCTACTACGAGAACGTGCGGCCGGACGACGTGCCGGCGATTCTGGAGAGGCTTACGTGAAGGCCGGCTTCGGAGTGGGAGTACCTAGTGCCGAGTACCGAGTGCCAGGGAACGGCACTGTGCTCGGCGTACTAGGCACTCGGTACTAGGCACCAGGCACTTTCCATGGCTTATCCGTATCGTCACGACAGCGAAGTCCGGCTCCTTTCCGAGCACTTCGGCAACCCGCGCGCGCGGACGCTGGAGGGGTGGGTGGAGCTGGGCGGCTACAAGGGGCTGCGCAAGGCGCTGGGGATGGACCGCGCCGCGGTAGTCGACGTCGTAAAGGCGTCGGGGCTGCGCGGCCGCGGCGGCGCCGGGTTCCCCACGGGGATGAAGTGGAGCTTCATGCCCAAGAAGGAGCCGGGCAAGCCGCACTTCCTGGTCTGCAACGCCGACGAGAGCGAGCCCGGGACCTTCAAGGACCGCGAGCTCATGCGGTGGACGCCGCACGCGCTCATCGAGGGGTGCCTGATCGGCGCGTACGCCATCAACAGCGAGCACGCCTACATCTACATCCGCGGCGAGTTCTTCGAGGCGGCGCAGATCATGGCGCGGGCGATCGAAGAGGCGTACGCGGCCGGCTACATCGGCAAGAACATCTTCGGCAGCGGCATCGACCTGGACCTCACGCTGCACATCGGCGCGGGGGCCTACATCTGCGGCGAAGAAACGGGGCTGCTCAACTCGCTGGAAGGCCGGCGGGGCGAGCCGCGGGTAAAGCCGCCGTATCCGGCCATCGCGGGCGCGTTCCGCTACCCCACGGCGGTGAACAACGTGGAGTCGCTGATCGCCGCCGCGCAGATCGTGGAGAACGGCGCGGAGTGGTACAAGCAGTGGGGCACCGAGAAGTCCGTCGGCACCAAGCTCTTCTGCGTGAGCGGGCACGTGAAGCGCCCCGGCAACTACGAGGTGCCGCTGGGCTTCAACTTCAAGGAGTTCATCTACGACATCTGTGGAGGAACTCCGTCGGGCAAGGCGATCAAGGCGGTGATCCCGGGCGGCTCGTCGGTGCCGATCCTTACGGCGGACGAGCTGGACATCGGGATGGACTACGAGTCGATGGCGGCCGCGGGGACCATGCTGGGGTGCGGCAGCGTGATCGTGATGGACGAGGGGACCAACGTCGTAAGGCAGGTGCGGCGGATGGTGGACTTCTACGCCCACGAGAGCTGCGGCCAGTGCACGCCCTGCCGCGAGGGGACGGCGTGGAGCGCCAAGATCCTCAAGCGCATCGAGCTGGGCCGCGGCACCCCCGACGACCTTGAGACGCTGCTGGACATCAGCGACAAGATGACGGGCAAGACCATCTGCGTGCTGAGCGACGCGGCGGCGGCCCCCATCGTGTCCAGCATCCAGAAGTTCCGCGGCGACTACCTGGCCCTCATGGAGGCCGGGGACTTCGCCATGGCCGGCGCGCGCTGAGCCGCGCTCCGGAACGCATATCAGAAAGACGGCCATGGCCGACGAAACGACTGCTGCTGCGGTAGAGACCGTCTCCGTCACCATCGACGGGATGGCGCTGAGCGTGCCCAAGGGAACGCGCCTGCTGGACGCCTGCGCCCAGGCCGGCGTGGACGTGCCCCACTACTGCTATCACCCGGGTCTTTCCGCGCCCGCCCAGTGCCGCATGTGCCTGGTGGAGGTGGAGAAGGCGCCCAAGCTGCAGC
>DASQBH010001293.1:0-2804 GCA_035635315.1 Longimicrobium sp. | reverse complement strand
GGTGACGGTGAACCGCGCGGCATCCACGGCCGGCGCTTCGGGCTGCGGCTGGGGCTGCGGGAGGTTGGGCACGCCGTCCGTGGCGGCAACGATGCTGCCGCGCAGGATGGCCTCCAGCTTGGTCGCATACCCCGCGATGGTCTGCGCCTTGTCGGTGCCGTTGATGATGCGGCGCGCGTTCACGTAGTCGCACTGCTGGTCGTTGATGTACTTCGACAGCCCCTTGCCGGTGAAGGAACCGTTGCGCATCCCCAGAGACATGATCTCGTAGGCCACCTCGGGGTCCAGGGCCAGCTGCGGCTCGTACAGCAGCCGGTTGCCCAGCTTTTCGCCCATCGCCTTGTAGTTCCAGTCCCAGGTGAGCTGCACGTAGCCGCGCCCGTAGTACACGTTGGTGAACTCGTTGCCCTGCGGATCCTTTACCGTCACCGGGTTGCCGTATTTGAGCCCCTTGCCCTTGCCGAACTCCTCGATGGGCTGCCAGCGGTCGGCGCACTCGTGCTTCACCGTAGCCAGCATGTAGGCCAGCCAGCGGATGTCGGTGATCTGCGAATCGCCCTCCGCCGCGCCCAGCAGCGTGTCGAGCCCCGCCTTGCGCTCCGGCTTGGTGATGGCGCCGAACGCGGCCTCGTACGCCGCGAAGAATTTCTGCCGGTCGATCTTCATGGGATGCGCTCCTTGGAACGGAGAGAGCGGAGGAGGAGGAAGACAGCCGATGGGGAAAGGCTTCTGCCGCGCGCCGGGCGGCGCGCGGGTTCAATCTAGCAGCCATCGCACGCCATACCAAGAGCTTCGGCGAAGCGGCACGATCAGCCGTTTCCCCGTCTCCCGACCGTCCCCCGCGTTCCTCCGCCGCATGAGCTCGAATGCTCCGCGGACGGGGAAGACGTTGAGTGCGGCACCTCTGTCGACAGGATGTCCAAAGCCGCCATTTGTCAGCATAATAAGATCGTTAAAACATTTATTTGCAGAGATTTGAGCTCTTTCGACAAAACTCTTGTTTGTGGACGCGGGATGTGGTATCCTATGGCTGCCTCCGCCCGGGGGTGCTGCTTCTCCACGCCCCTTTCCATCACCCATACGCCGTGCCCAGCCCTTCCGTGCTCCTCGTTGACGCGAACGAGGACAGCCGCCTGATCTACGCCGCCGCGCTGCGCCATCACGGTCTTTCCGTGGTGGCGCACGAGTGCAGCGTGCAGGCGGTGGATGTGGCGCGCACGCAGCAGCCGGGCGTGATCGTGCTGGGGCTGTCGTTTGCGTCGGGGCCGGGGTGGGTGGCGCTGCGGGCGCTCAAGGAGGACCCCGTAACGGCCGCGATCCCCGTGGTGGCCATCAGCACCACCGGCCTTCTGGAGCACCGCGAGCGCGCCCTGGCCATGGGGTGCGCCGCCTTTCTGGTCAAGCCGCTCCCCCCGCTGGAGCTGCTCTCCGTCGCCCGCGAGTTCCTGGCGCACGAGCACGCCGCGGTCGCCTGATCCACGAACAGCAGAAAAAGATTATCATACGGAGGAACGGAGCAACGGAAGAAGAAGACCCGATCTTCCTCCGTTTCTCCGTTCCTCCGTATGATATCGCCTTTGCTGTTGCCGGAATGTACGAAACCCTCCCCCGATCGCTCGGAGGAGGGTTTTTCGTCCTGCGGTCGCGCGGATCAGGTCGCGTTGGCGGGCTCGCGGTAGCGGGCCAGGACCTCCAGGAACACCTTGGACGAGCGCGCGAACGCGCCGCGGCGGCGCAGCTCGGTGGGGCTGCTGCCCACGAACTTCTGCGTCACGCGCCGCAGGCCGCTGTCGGACGAGTAGCCGCAGGCGTGCGCCACGGAGAGCACCGTGCGGCCCGGGTCGTCCAGCAGCTCGGCGGCCAGCAGGATGCGCATCCACGCCAGCAGCTTGCGCGGCGGCGGGAGCTCAGCGCGCTCGCACCAGCGCAGCAGCGTGCGGCGGCTCAGGCGCAGCTGGCGGGCCAGGTCGCGCCCGTGTCCGCCCACCGCCACCACCTCGGCCGCGGCGTCCACGATGGCGCGGGCGCGCCCCGGGGTGTCGGCCGGCAGCACCTGCTCCAGCAGCGCCTTGAGCGGCCGCCCCTGCGCCGCGCGAAAGCGCTGCACCATGGCCTGGGGCGTGTCGTCGTGGGCAATGCTGATCACCTGCACCACGCCCCACTTGCCCAGCGTGCGCAGGTCCTCCAGCCGGTTGGGCTTGATCTCCATGGCCGCGAAGACGGCGGTGGAGGGGAACTCCACCAGCAGCGACTTGAGGCTGGGCGAGGGGCCGCCGGCGCCGCTCACGTCCTCGTACGGGTTCACCACCACCAGCGCGCTGGGCGGAGAGTCGCGCACCGCCTCTTCCAGCGACGGCCAGTCCGGCACCGCCTGGAACGTGTACTCCTTGCCGGCCACCTTGCGTACCCGCTCGCGGAAAGCCTCGTTGCTGTGCAGCACCAGCAGGGGGCGTGCGCCGATCTTCATCTTGCCTGTCTGTGTGGAGGGTTTTCAGGATCCATCGCGGGGCCGCGGCCCCGCACGTGTAAAAACGGGGGCCTACCGCGCCACCAGGGACGCGTTGAGCGTACGCACCAGGTCCAGCGCAAAGGTCTCCGCCGGCTCGGCCGTCTCCGGCTCGGCGGGGTGCGCGGCGGCGCGCGCCTTTACGCCGCGGGTGCGGCGCACCTGGTCCAGCACCGACTCCGCCGTCAGCAGCACCCGGGCCTCGCCGCGCTCGCGGGCCACCTCGACGGCGCGCCCGGCCGCGCGCTCGGCGCGCTCGTGCTCGCCCAGCATGGCGGCGCCGTGGGCCAGCTCCAGC
>DASQBH010001292.1:0-2869 GCA_035635315.1 Longimicrobium sp. | reverse complement strand
GGGCGCTCCCGGAGCGGCCGGTGGCGTGCGGAAGGCTGCTGTCGTGGTACTTGCCGGTGTGCAGCTTGGAGGACGCCGAGGGAAGCGGCAGCCCGAGCAGCGCCTGGTCCGCGGAGGTGGCGGAGGGAGACGTGACGCCGTCGGTGCACGCCGCGGCCGCGAACAGCGCGCACACGGCGAAGGTGCGGGCGGCGAGCCCGCGGGTGGAGGAGAGACGAACCATGACAGCCTTTGGGAAGAGCGCAGGTTTGCTCTCCTTCGGCGGCCGGGCTGTCTCGGTGAGACCCCTAGCTTTGCGGACCGGCCTCGCGACCGGGGTGCCGTTTCGGGATTACGTGGGCTCTGCGGGTAGTGCAACGCCCGGGTGTAGCAGAGTAGGATGAATATAATCGCCGCGGCAAAACACACAAGGACTTTGTGCAGTGGCGCTTAGCGGGCATCCCCGGCCCTCGCGCCAACCTGTTGTTCCGCGGCAGCCGCCACCCCACGCCTGCTGGCAGGAGGTACGGTGGGACGCTGGTGAATGGATCTTTCCGGCACCAGACGGCCGGCAGAATCTCCGCTATGCGCTTTCTCCGCAGCAGGGAGGAGATCCTTCACTCGCGCCGCAAGTGATTGGATTGCTTTTGATTACGCCATGCGCCATCTCATGCCGCATCCGGCTGAACTGTCATTCTGAGGAAGGCGCCGCGCGATGCTCTCCTTCTCGCCGGAAAGCCTGGGCGCCGACCGAAGAATCTCTACGCTGGGCGGCAGAGTCTTTCCGCCGGAAGCAGTTACGCCACCGATTCAGGGTGGGCGCTCCCTCAGACAGGTGTTCTTCCGGATTCGGGTATCGCGAGGAAACGAACCCTTCGCACGATCCCGACGTCCACCGGCACCAGCTCAGATGGCGGCTCCGACGAACGCGGCGGCGGCGCAGGTGGCGATCACGGCGGCTGCGTTCAGCATCTGGCGAAGCTGTGCGGACACGGTGCTGCGGCGGGCGTATTCACGACGGCTCATCGGGCTCTCTCCTCAGGGGGCTCGGACACATCCACGTTCGCGCCGGCATGATGGCGAGGAGTGTTCCAGATGGCTTTGGCTGATGCAAATCACTGCAGCCACAGCATTTAACCTACGAGCGGCCAATCTCGGGAAGGATGTGGATCTGTTCGGATTCCGAACGGCAGATGTGGTTCTGCAGCGATAACTCCAGACATGACAGGAGTTTGAGCCTGCATGTTCAGAATCCGGACACCTGGGGAGGAACTTCAGGAGGGGCTTCATCCGCGAGACGGGTGGCGACGGGCTGGCCACGATGCAGCCGCGAGTAGATTCCTCAGTCGGCGCCACGGCCTGGTGCGAAGGCCGGGATCGCGCGGCGCCTCCTTCGGAATGACAGACGCTGACGCTGCCGAGCCCGCCCCACACCATCACACCATCACACCATCACACCATCACACCATCAGCCCCCTTCACCCCTTCACCTACGGCTGCACCCCCAGCTCCCCCGACTGGATCATCTGCACCGGCCGCTCCTTCTCGACGACGCGCAGGGCGGCGCGCGCTTCGGCGGCCGGGGCAAGCACGAGGGTCCGCGGCTCCTCCAGGGCGTGGTGGCGGGGGAGCGATCGATCGGCCGTGCGGACCACCCACGACCCCGGCCGCAGCCCGGAGGCCTCGAAGCGCCCCTCCGCGTCGGTCCGCAGCCGCTGAACGCCCCCGGGACCGGAGAGCTCCACCTCTACCCCCGGCATGGGCGCCGCTGAATCGGCCGGGGCGCCGGCGGGGACGCGCACCACCACGCCCGTCATCCGCGCCGCCAGCGCCAGCCCGACCTCCACCCGCCGCGCCCCCGCGCCGGCAGTGAAGGGCACCGGCATCTCCCGGTCCGCAACCCGCTCCGGCCCGGCGCCCGGGGCGATGCGCATCGTGTGCTCCCCCGCCGGCAGCCCGGCAAAGCCCGCGATCCCCCGCCGGTCGGTAACGGCCATGCGGTCCCCCACGCGCACCAGCACCCCGGGGATGCCGCGCCCCGTGGCGGGATCGAAGGCGCGGACCGTCACCAGGCCGTCGTCCGCCGAGGGGATCGGAAGGGGGACGGGGAGCGCGTATTCCACGAACCCGCGCGGCCGCCCCCCGCCCGCCGTCTGCGTGTTGCCCAGGCCGCGCAGCGTCAGCCGGTGCCCGCCGCCCAGTCCCTGCTCCAGCGACAGGTCCAGCAGCGCTTCCGTGGGGCTTCCGTCGGCGCGGCGCGCCTGCGCCGAGACGCGGACCCAGGTGTGGCGCAGCACGGGGAGGTGCGCGGTCAGCGCGCCCGACCACTCCCGCCCGTCGGCGCCACGCAGCGACGCGCCCTCGTGCAGCTGCGCGTACGCCCAGAGCGACGCGCCGCCCCGCGTGGAGAGGGTGGCCTGCAGCGACAGCACCTGAAAGGTCGCGGGCGCGGCCAGCGGGGCGTACGCCACCTCGCCGGCTTCGTACGCGGGGTGCAGCCAGGCGTGCCCGGAAAGGCGGATGCCCAGGCGCGCCCGGGCCGCGCGCAGGTCCCCGCGGCCGCCGGCGCCCCCGCCCGCCTCGCGGTATTCCAGCGCCAGGCCGCTTCCCCAGGCCAGCGACACGCGGCGCGCGGTGGCGAACGCCGCCGCCGTGTCCCCGAAGAGGCGGAAATCCCCGCCCCGGCGCGCCGACGCGGCCAGGGAGAGCCGTCCGAAGGGGCGGATGGCCAGGGAGGCGAAGTCCTGGTCCGGAGACCCTGTTCCCCCGTACGCCGCCGCGCCGCGCAGGTGCATCACCTCGTACGAGAGCACGCTCGAGTTCCCCCAGGCGCGGACGGCGCGGGGCGGATCGGCCGCGTCCGCAGCCGGAGCCGCTTCAGCCTCCACCT
>DASQBH010001291.1:0-6831 GCA_035635315.1 Longimicrobium sp. | reverse complement strand
CCTCCGCCAGCGGCACGGCCTCCACGTGGTACTCCACCCGGCCGCTCTCCAGCCGCGCGAAGTTCAGGATGTCGTTGATGATGGCGAGCAGCGTCTGCTGGCTGCGCCGGATGCGCGACAGGTCGTTCAGCTGCTCGTCCGTGACGGGCCCGCGCAGCCCCATCTCCATCAGCTCCACGTAGCCGGCGATGGCGTTCAGCGGCGTGCGCAGCTCGTGGCTCATCGTCGCCAGAAAGTCGCTCTTGGCGCGGTTGGCCTGGTCCGCCTCGGCCGCGGCGGACCGCAGCTGCGCGTTGGTGCGCTCCAGCTCCCGCGCCGCCGCCGCCGTGCGTGCCTCCGACTCCCGCAGCGATCCCGTCAGCCGGCTCACGAAGACGGAGAGCAGGACAAAGAGCGCCAGCGGCGCCAGGTCGCTCATGCTCGCGGTGATCAGCTTTCCCACGGGCGCGATCAGCGCGTAGTTGACCGCCAGCGTGGCCAGCACCGACACCAGCAGTGCCGGCCCGAACCCCCCGTACCAGGCGCTGAAGAGCACCGCCGGCCAGAAGAACAGGAAGATCACCCGCGTCAGGTACGGTGCCAGCGCCAGCGTTACGGCCAGCGCCACGGCCCACGCGAACAGCGCTACCGCGTAGCGCACGGGCGCCGGCGGGCTCGAGGCGGGGGTGGGGAACGACGTCCAGCGCATGGCTCCTGACGGATTCAGCCCGCGTTCACGGGTCGGCATGCGCACTCCGGTGGCAAAAGCGGGACCCGGCCGCCGCGCGTGTTGACACCCGCCCGGCGCCCGCGCAGATTGCGCACAGGATACGTCAGGCGCGGTCCCACCTTTGCGGTCGGGACCGCGTTTTTGCGTGCGGTGCCGGCCCTGCAGGACGGACGACGGAAGAACGGGAGCGATGAGGGACCGGAAAAGCCAGTGCGTGGTGATCGTCGGCTCGCAGTGGGGCGACGAGGGAAAGGGCAAGATCGTGGACGTGCTCGCCGACCAGGTGGACGTGGTGGCGCGCTACCAGGGCGGCTCCAACGCGGGGCACACCGTGCACGTGGGGCAGGAGGAGTTCATCCTGCACCAGATCCCGTCCGGCATCCTGCACCCGCGGCGCCGCTGCCTGCTGGGCAACGGCGTGGTCTTTGACCCGTTCCAGTTCTTCGACGAGCTGGACAAGCTCACCGCGCGCGGCATCGACGCCGAGGGGCGTGTGGGCGTGAGCGGCCGCGCCCACCTGCTGCTCTCGTACCACAAGACGTGGGACCGCGCGCAGGAGGCCAGCCGCGGCAGCGGAAAGATCGGCACCACGGGGCGGGGGATCGGGCCCGCGTACGAGGACAAGGTGGCCCGCCAGGGCATTCGCCTGGCCGACCTGCGCGACCGCGTGCGCGCCGAGGAGCAGCTTCGCCGCGCCGCCGCCCGCGTGAACCAGCGGCTGGAGCTGCTGAACAGCGACGAGCGGGTGGATGCGGACGCGCTGGTGGACGAGCTGATGTCCATCCGCGACCGCCTGCTGGCCATCTCCGTCGACACCGGCCGCGTGATCCACGACGCGCTCAAGGCGGGGCAGCGGGTGCTGCTGGAGGGCGCGCAGGGTGCGCTGCTGGACGTGGACCACGGCACCTACCCGTACGTCACCTCGTCCAACACCACCGCGGGCGGGGCGGCGCTGGGCGTGGGCATCGGCCCCACCCGCATCGACGACGTGATCGGCGTGGTAAAGGCGTACACCACGCGGGTGGGTGAGGGGCCGCTCCCCACGGAGCTCCCGTCGCCCATGCAGGAGCGGGTGCGCGAGCTGGGCGGCGAGTACGGCGCCACGACGGGACGGCCGCGGCGCTGCGGATGGTTCGACTCCGTCGTGGTGCGCTACGCCGCGCGCGTCAACGGCCTTACCGGCCTGGCGGTGACCAAGATGGACGTGCTCGACACGCTGGACGAGCTGCAGATCGCCGTGCGCTACCGGGCAGAGGGGGAAGAGCTGGAGGACTTTCCCGGCGACCTGGGGCTGCTGGCCGCCGCCGAGCCCGTCTACGAGACGCTGCCGGGGTGGAAGACCTCCACCGCCGACGCGCGCACCTGGGACGAGCTGCCGGAGAACGCGCGGCGTTACCTGGAGCGGCTGGAGGAGCTCACGGAGACGCCGGTGTGGTACGTGTCCGTGGGCACGCGCCGCGACCAGATCATCCACGTGGAGCGGTAGCCGCGCGCGTTCCGGACCGGGGAAATCACGGACGGGCGCGCTTCGGCTGCGCCCGCCGTTGTTTGGGGGAAAAAGGCTGACGATTCCGGAGGGGAGCCCTCGCCCATGATCCGCATCGATCGACTCGCCCTGGCGGCCGCGTGCGCGTCCGTCGCCCCGGCCGCCGCCGCGCAGCCGGGGCGCGACTGCGGTCCGGTGTCGTTTCCGCTCTGGCAGGAAAGCGTGCACCTGATCGCCACCGCCACGCCCGAAACGGTGCCGGCGGGCCCCGGCGCCGTGCAGGGCCAGGTGGTGCGGATGGAGCGCGCCGGCGGGCCGGATGCCGCGCGGCTCCCCGCCGGCGCGGACCGCGCGGTGCTGGTGCCGTGGGGGTGCGGCGACGACTTCATCACCCGTCCGTGGACGGAGACCGCGCGCTGGGTGGAATCCGGCGTCCGCGGCCTGTTCTGGGCCAACCTCCGCCCTCGCGAGCAGTGGGTGGACGGGCTGCCGACGCTGGACGTGGCCGAGCCGCTGGAGCAGCCGTACACGGTGGACCCGGAGGAGTGGGCCGGTGATCCCGAGGCGCCGCTGACCGTGGACGAGGCGTTCGCGCTGATGGAGGTGATGCCGCGGCGCGACGCCTTTCTGGCGGACCCGGAGGCCGCCGTGCAGCCCATGCTCGCGTGGGCGCGTGCCCATCCCGGTCCCGCGCGGCGCGACCCGGGCTCCTACGTCATCGGCTACCTGGCCCTGAAAATCCGCGGCGTGCGCCTGGCGCGGCTGGAGCCGCCGGTGGCGGGCACGTACCGGTTCACCCTCTCCGTGAACGGTGACGCGCCGCGGACGTTCTACGCCCGCACCTGGTCCTCGCCGCGGCTGGAGTGGGACCTGGGCCCGCCCGAGGGGCCGGACTACGATGCGATGGTGAACGCGCCGCTGGCCGGCTACGTGCTGGACGTCGACGGCTCCGCGTCGGTGGATTCGCTCCGGCGCGATCCCGCCTGGGAGGCCCAGCCGGACGGTTTCGGGGTGCTGGCGCCGCCGGACGGTGCCCTGTCCGTTCGGGAGCCGCCGGAACGGGGTCCGGACGGTGCGAGCATCTGGCGGGGCATGGTGGCGCTGGAGATGGCCTCACAGGCCCTTCCGCGCGATTCCACACTGGCCCGGGTCGTCCGGGCAGACCTGCGCCGGTGGCGCAGGCGCGCCCAGGCGGACGAGCCGCAGGAGATCCTCGCCCGCTTCGTGCTCGGGCCGGACGGCTCCGTCACCATCGAGCAGACCAGCCGGATGGACGACGGCACCGTGGTGGTGCTGCGCGGCGAGCGCATCTCCCGCGAAACGATCCCCACGCCCGCCCGCCGGATCGTGGGTGGGAAGGGTGCCGCCGACGCGGGTGGCGGCGTGGTGGACGGAGGATGAAGAGGGCTCCGCGCTGCCGAGCCGGCCGCGCGGAAGATAACGACAGGATGACCGTGATCGATTCCAATCCGCTGACGATGAACGACGCCGAATCCGCCCTGCGGCACGTAAAGCCGTCGGTGCGGCGGCTGGGCGCGTACACGCTGCAGGCGTACGAGCCGCGCATCAAGCTCAACCAGAACGAGAGCCCGTACGACGTGCCGCAGGCCATCAAGGACCGCATTCACGCGGACCTGGCCGAGCGGCCGTGGAACCGCTATCCCCCGTTCGTCGCCAGCAACTTCATCCAGGCGGTGGCGGAAGCGACGCGCTGGCCCGGGGACGGTATCCTGGTGGCCAACGGCAGCAACGAGCTCATCCAGTCCATCCTGGCCGTCACCGTGGGCCCGGGCGTCTCCGTCGTCATCCCCGAGCCCACGTTCACCCTCTACCGGCTGATGACGGAGGTCAACGGCGGCACCGCCGTCTCTGTCCCGCTGACGGAGGAGATGAGGTTCGACGTGGACGCCGTCATCCGCGCCGCGCGGGATACGGACGCCGCCGTCGTCGTCCTCTGCACCCCCAACAACCCCACGGGCTCCGCGCTGACGCGTGAGGAGATCGAGCGCGTGCACGACGAGACGGACGCGCTGATCCTGCTGGACCAGGCGTACGTGGAGTTCGGCGGATACGACGCCATCCCGCTGCTGCAGGGGCGGCCGCGCCTGGTGGTGCTGCGCACCTTCAGCAAGGCGATGGCGATGGCCGGGCTGCGCGCCGGCTACATGCTGGCCGACCCCGCGCTCACGGCGGAGGTGAACAAGGCCAAGCTGCCGTACAACATCAACTTCTTCAGCGAGTGCGCCGCCGCGCAGGTGCTGCGGTCCCGCGCGGAGCTGGCCCCGCTGGTGGCCGCCATCGCCGCCGAGCGCGACCGGCTGGTGGCGGAGATGGGCGCCATCCCCGGCCTGCGCGTCTTTCCCAGCGCCGCCAACTTCATCCTCTTTCGCGTGGAGGCGCCGGGAATCACGCACACCGCCGTCTTCGACCGGTTGCTGCAGGAGCACGGCGTGCTGGTGCGCGACGTGTCGAAGTACCCCATGCTGGGCCGGTGCCTGCGCGTGAACGCGGGCACGCCGGAGGAGAACGACGTCTTTCTCAGTGGACTGCGCAGCATCATGACGGAGGCACGGGGATGAGCCGCACGGGCGAGCGCCGCCGCAGCACGCGCGAAACGGAGATCCGCGTCCGCATCGACCTCGACGGCACCGGCGAGGCGAAGGTGCAGACGGGGGTCGGCTTCTTCGACCACATGCTGGACGCCCTGGCGCGCCACGGGATGTTCGACCTTGAGGTGGAGTGCCGCGGCGACCTGCACATCGACGCGCACCACACGGTCGAGGACGTGGGGATCGTGCTGGGCGGTGCCTTTCTGGACGCGCTGGGCGACAAGCGCGGCATCGTGCGCTACGCCGACGCCACCGTGCCGCTGGACGAGGCGCTCACCCGCGCCGTGGTGGACGTGAGCGGCCGGCCGTTCATCCACTATGACGTCCCGCTGCCGCCGGACCAGCCCGTCATCGGCCAGTTCGACGCGGCGCTCAGCGCGGAGTTCTGGCGCGCCTTCGCCATGGAGGCGCGCATCACGCTGCACCTGGACGGCCTGCGCGGCGACAACGCGCACCACGTGGTCGAAGCGACGTTCAAGGCCGCCGCCCGCGCGCTGGACGCCGCCACCGCGCTGGACCCGCGCCGCGCGGACCAGGTGCCGTCAACCAAGGGCGCGCTGTGACGCAGAAGGTCGTTCTGCTGGACTACGGCGCGGGCAACCTGCGCTCCGTGGCCAAGGCGTTCGAGCACGAAGGCGCCGACGTGGTGCTGACGGACGATCCCGCGGTCGCGCGCGCGGCGGACCGGCTGGTGCTGCCGGGGCAGGGGCACTTTGGCCAGTGCATGACGCGGCTGGAGGAGACCGGGCTGGCGGACGCCGTGCGGGAGCACGTGTCGGGCGGGCGCCCGTTCATCGGCATCTGCGTGGGGATGCAGCTGCTGTACGAGGGGAGCGACGAGGCGCCGGGCGTCCGTGGGCTGGGGCTCCTGCCCGGCACCGTCCACCGCTTTCCCACGGACCTGCCGCTGCCGCACGTGGGGTGGAACGCCGTGGAGTTCATCCGCCGCGCGGAGGCCGATCCCGTGCTGGCGGGCGTGGCCGGCCCGGAGCCGCGCTGGTTCTACCACGTGCACTCGTACGCCGTTCTGGACGACGACAACGAGAACGTGCTGGGACGCAGCCGCTACGACGCCGCCTTTGCCAGCATCGTGGGCCGCGACAACGTGTGGGGCATCCAGTTCCACCCCGAAAAAAGCCAGGAAGACGGCCTGCGGATCCTGGGCAACTTCTCGCGGCTGTAGGGGCGTGCACGTGAGTGGAAGCATGTGAGCGCCCCCGCTCCGAACGCGCCGGATGTGCTGTTCGGTTTGTTCGCCTGTGGCGGATAAGGTCCCGTTGCGCATTGGCTTACACGTGATTAGCGTTCGCCCATCGGATCTGGGTCACACCGAGGGACGGGAGGCGGGATGAAGAATTGGAAGCTTGTTGAGTTCAACGAAGAACTGGGCGAGATCGCGGAACATGCGCATGGATGCGGCCCCCAGCGCGTGACAGTAAACGGCAACGTTGACGTCGTCGTCCTCAGCCCTGCGGAATACGCGCTGCTTAGCGGTGAGCCGCTGCCTGAAAAGGCAGCGGGTTCGGAGTCCGGGCTGAGCTTGTTCCAGGCACTCCGCAAGCCCTTGGAGGAGGCAGCGGCTCGCGGTGAGGACGTGTACTGGCCGTGGGATTGGGACTGGGAGAAGCGGGAATGGATCATCCCGGAGGACCATGCGCTTTCTTCTTGATACCAACGTGCTCTCCGAGCCTGTCAGCGCGCGACCCGACGCCAGAGTGAGCACGTGGATGGACGAGCAGCCGGCGGAGGAGTTCGCGATCAGCGTTGCCTCATTCGCCGAGATCTGGAAAGGAATCGTTCCACTTGGTCACGGCCGCCGTAGAGCGCTCCTGACCCGCTGGGTCGACAGCCTGCCGGACCAGTTTTCAGGCCGTGTTCTGTCCGTCGATGCCGCCATCTCCTCCGAATGGGGACGGCTCACGGCAGAAGTCAAGGCAAAGGGACGTTCGACCGACTTCGTGGATCTGCTGCTGGTGGCAACGGCGCTGGTTCTGGGCCTTACCATCGTCACCCGCAACGTGCGGCAC